>DUPA01000017.1 GCA_012838515.1 Natronincola sp.
ATTTAATCTAGATGCGTGGTCAAGTGTATTTGGTGATCGCAAAATCCAAGTACTTCGATTCGGATCGTGCTAAAACACCCAATATGGAAAAAAGTCCGCTCTGTATAGATTAAAAAGGGCTGATTTCTGTGGGATATGATAAAAAAGTGATTACATCGCAATTAGCTCTAAATTATTAACGCTTGACATGGAATACTTGTCCTGATAAAATAATAATTTTATTGACAAACATCGTCGCATGTGGTATACTAATGGCTACAAAAAGGCATAAGGGCGGTGGAAAAGTGACTGAGGAGATGAATACTCTCCAGCGGATCAAGCTGGATTTAGAGTCTAGTGTGGGAAAAAAGGTGAAACTTCGGGCAAATCGCGGACGCAAAAGGATAGTAGAGGCTGAAGGAGTCATTGAAAACACTTACCCGAAGATTTTCGTAGTGAAGCTCGATGAAGGGCATTCTGTCAAGAGAATGTCATACACTTATGCAGACGTATTAACTAGAACAGTTGAATTAACTGTTGATGATAACATTATAGGAGATTTCGAAGCCGTTAACTTGTAAAAAAGAAAGGCTGCAAAGCACCCCATAAAGGTGCTTTTTTTTTATCCCAAATCATAAGAATGAGGGAAGGAGGTGAACTACCTTGGGCTCTCTACTGAAGAGAAAACTGGGTTCTCGCATTCTACAGCTGGGGGATCATGGAACCGATGTACTCAAACTACAAGATTATTTAAGGGAACAAGGCTATGATCTAGGAGATGAAAAATCATACGGGTATTTGACTAAAGATGCGGTCAGACAGTTTCAAAGGGAACACGGTTTAATTGTAGATGGAATCGCGGGAAAAAGGTTTTTCGCCCTCATGCTGGCAAAAAACGTTTCTTTTAGACGCCATATTCACTTAGTGCAACCCAATGAAAGCTTAGAACAAATAGCTAAATTATATAATGTCGGCCCTGAGGCTTTTGGCATTACTTCGGCAAAAAAGCATGTTTATCCGGGGCAACGTCTTCGCTTTTTCCACCGGGAAATATGGGGAATTAGTCACGATAAACTAGTGATCGCAGACGATGCGGAGCTAACGGGGATAGTTCGCTCGGGACCTCCGGAAAACGAGCAAAACTTACCGCTGATAATTTCGCCGCAAGAATTCGCTGCCCATGGCCTAGAAGACGTGCATCAGGTGTTGAAATCTAACCAAGAGCGGAAAAGTTCCGTTGAAAAGTTGGTTTCTTCAGCAAACAAGAAGCAAGGTCTTTACTTGCCGTGGGTTGAGGTGCCTGCCCTTGATGGTACCCGTTATCTGAAATTCTTAAAATCATTACGTAAAGCTTTATATCCATCCACACAATTGTGGGTCGAGTTAGGACCGGGAATCCCACCTTGGAGACTTTGGGGTGGCATAGATTATGAAGCGGTTAATGGAATAGTCGATAGGATTGTTTTTTCCCTTCCGATTCCCACAAAACCCGGTCCTTTTGATGACGGTAGAGAACTTGATCAATCTTTAAATTCGCTTTTGCCCTATGTTTGTTCTTGGAAGGTGTTACTAAAGGTTCCGGTTTATGCCTTAGAATGGGGTGAAACAAATGGCGAGATAAGCTGTGGTAAATTTGCTTATAACACAGCTCTCTCGCGAGCCTTTCGCCACGGAGCAAGATTTAGAAAAGACGATGCCGGAAATGTTTTTTATCATTATAAGAATAGGAGCGGGGATTTTCAATTAATTTTTCCCCCTTACGATTTGATGAAGAAAGTATGTTATGTGATTAATAGACAAAATCTCGCAGGGCTAGTGATTGATCGTATGGGCTATGAAGATCCAAGAATCTGGCAGGTGATAAAGTCTTATTTTAAAGCCATTTAAGTTTAATCTTTCAGAAAGAAGCATGTTTTAAGAGATCCCTTCATAGATATTAGGGAACGTTGGGGTAAGTTTGGGTAAATTTGTAAATTGAGTAAAAGGGGGAGAGAAATGAGCCTGAGTGTGAAAGAAAATCGTTTTATGGCGATTAATCGATTGGGAGAGAATATGCTCCAAACAGTCCTGCAGGGAAAGGTTGATTTATCGGCTGAAAAAGATCCCATAGGTAGAGTGGTCTGGATGAAGGGAGAAGCAACGGTAGAGTCCTTTGCTGTGGACCAAGACCGCGTTTATGTGCAGGGAGAAATTGACTTAAGTATGGTTTATGAGCCAGAAACTTTAGGGGACGAAGAGGCGGGATTGCAAAGAGTGGAATGGCCCGGCGCCCTCCCCTTTGATCATTATGTGGAGTTAATTGGTGCAAAACCTAAGATGGATGCCGAGGTTTCTGTAGATATTTTGGTTTGTGAATGGGACTTAAAATCCAGTCAATATTCTCTTGATGTGGACGTAATATTAGCAACTAAAATCCAAGTATATCAGCAACAGGGCTATTCAGTAATCGGTGATGTTAATATGGCGGCGCCGGTGAAGGTTAACGTCGATGGACTGAGCTTAAGCCCTCTACTGCCCGTCTTAAAGTTTCCCGTTAAAAAAGAAGTAACGGAAATGCTTGATGCAGAAGAGGATAACCCGGTGAAATCAGTATTAGATACCTCAGCAAGTCTCCAGATTAAAGAGACAATTATTGAATCCGGAAAGGCAATAATTAAAGGTACAGCCGATTTAAATATCTTGTGTGAACTGGCAGACTTTAGCGTTCAAGCCATAACGTTTGAGAATGTCTTACCTTTTGATATTGTTGTGGAAAGCGAAAAGATTGAGGAAGGAATGCATTTGTGCAATCGCCTGTTTTCCCGTTGTGAGAGTTTTGCAGTAAACGATGGCAAAAATATTCGTGTTGAATTGAAGCTTTCAGGTTCACTTAACTTTGAAAAACAGCAAATCATTCAGGTGTTAACTGATATCACAACACCCGGTAATCAAGTGGAAGTTAGGAAAGAGTTGGTTGGTGTAGATAGTTTTATCTGCGCCAAAACTGAGCAAGGAATTGCTCGCGGGTTGGTTGAAAGTGGCCAGCAGATGCCACCTATTCGTGAATTATTAGATGCAACTGCAGTTGCCTACTTGTTGGATTATGAGGTTGAAGAAGATAAATTAGTGATAGATGGTGTTTTAGATATAACAATTACGTATCTAGCCCATTCAGAAGAAGATGTGAAGCCTGTGTATCGAGGGGTTTTCCCCGAGGCCATACCATTTCATCATGCCATGGCATTGTCTGGGCTCGAACCGGGCATGCAGCCACGAATTGAGCTGGAAGTTTCGCAAGTTAGATCGGATCTAATCAATAGGGAAACTGTGGAGGTGTCGGTCACAGTTGCTTCCCGGGTTAAAGTAGTGGAGTATCTGGAAATTGAACTTGCAGTAGAAGCTGTGGAAGTAAAGGAACCCATGGAAAATCCTCCATCACTAACATTTGTGTTTGTGCAAAGCGGAGATACAATTTGGAAGTTGGCAAAACAGTATCATAGTACAGAAGAGGCCATATTAGAGGCGAATCCCAGTTTGCAAGGGGATCCTGCTTCGTTAAAACCCGGTGTAAAAATTCATATACCATTATCCTAGATTAGAATAAAAGTCTTTCTCTTGCATTGTAGAGAAGGGCTTTTATTTATTTTAGGGTATAATAGATCCAAATATATTTGGAGGGGTATAGTGCTCATACTACTATTAGCGGGACTATCAGGAGCCCTCATGGCTCTGCAGGGAACTTTGAATTCTTCTCTCGGTAAGACACTGGGTTTACTAGAAGCTACCTTTGTGGTACACATAGTTGGAACAACTTCCGCGTTGATACTTCTAGTTGTGGGACTAGGAAAAGGAAATTGGCATAACTTTAAGGATGCTTCGTGGTATAATTATCTGGGTGGACTTTTGGGTGTGGCCATAGTATATCTAGTGGCGGTTTCAATTTCAAAAGCGGGTGTAGCCACGGCAACGACGGCAATAATACTTGGTCAGGTATCAACGGCGGTACTTGTGGATTCTTTTGGTCTTTTTGGTCTAGAACCCGTTCCTTTCAGTTTATGGAAAGGTTTCGGTGTTGTTTTGATGGCTGGAGGTGCTTGGCTACTCTTGTCGCGGTAAATACAGGAGGAATTCTTCTTTTGATGCTGAAATAAAAGTAAGACAGGGGGAGTATCATGGATCAGATTAGTCTGAGGGCATACGCTAAGGTGAATCTCACACTTGATGTAGTGGGCAAAAGAGAAGATGGTTACCACCTTCTCGAGAGCATTATGCAATCCATATCGCTATGGGATACAATCACCCTTAAAAGACAAGAAAGCGGAATAGAAATAGAAACAAATGATCCTAAGCTTCCTGTGGACAGTAGAAATATTTGTTGGCAGGCAGTGCTTGCTTTCCAAAAGACCACTGGTGTCGACCATGGTGTTAAGATTAACATTTCCAAGGGTATTCCCGTTTCTGCCGGTCTAGGGGGAGGAAGTGCCGATGCTGCCGCTGTGCTTTATGGTTTGAACCGTTTGTTTAACACAAATTTGGAACTTGATATGCTTCAAAACATTGGAGTTCAAATCGGTGCGGATGTGCCTTTTTGTTTGAAAGGCGGTACGGTTTTAGTTCAGGGAATAGGAGAGAAGACAACTGGTCTTACGAATCTTCCTCGGATGTTTTTTGTGTTAATAAAGCCGGATGTTGAGGTTTCGACGGCAGAAGTTTATGGGAGACTTTCTAATTCGGCACATGGAGGTAAATGGACGGAAGGTTTCAAAAAAGCTCTAGAGCGAAATAAATCAATAGAAGAGTTAAGTTTAGGGCTTGCCAATGCTCTGGAAAGTGTCACAATAGAATTGGTACCTGAAGTTGGATTATGGAAAAAGCGCTTGGTGGAGCATGGTGCTCTTAGTGCTCTTATGTCAGGCAGTGGGCCAACAGTCTTTGGCGTTTTCGCCAACGAAGAAGGGGCTGTTGCATTTAAGCGGAGTTGGCAAGGTTCAAACATTTTTTTGGCCACACCTAAATCTCACGGTGTGGAGCAAGTTTTGAACGGGGGAGTCCAATTATGAAAGTGGATGCCGTGATCTTAGCGGGAGCGCCTAATACTGGCCGTTTAAAGGATGTTAATTCTGAAGAATGGGAAGCGAGTATCTCAATTCATGGTAAGCCCATGATTAATTATGTACTCGATGCCGTACAAGGTGCGCAAAAAGTAGAAAAGATTGTCGTTGTTGGTCCGGCTGAACTGAAATCAATTTTGCCTGCAGATATTCCTTTGGTTCTGGCAGGAGATTCCATAACGGAAAATATTTTTCGTTCTTTAGATGCCTTGGAACAAAAGAATAAAATAATGGTGGTCACTTCGGATATTCCCTTCATTCACGCAGAGGCCCTTGATGATTTTATTTTGCGTTGTCTAGAATTAGATAGTGATATTTTTTATCCTTTAATCTCTAAAGAGGCCAATGAGCAGGTTTATCCAAAAAATATTCGGACTTATTTTACCCTTAAAGAGGGTACATTTACAGGTGGAAATATAATAATGGCCACACCCGCGGCTATTCATGGTTCGCGATGGATTATGGATCAGGTAATTTCTGAGAGAAAAAGGCCGTGGAAGATCATAAAAATGCTGGGATTCATGTTTATTTTAAAATTTATAACTAAACAATTGTCACTTCGAGAAATAGAGATGAGGGCAAGTGAGGTGCTGGGTTATTCGGGAACTTTGATTATTTCGCCATATCCGGAGTTGGGCACGGATATTGATAAACCAAGTGATTTAGCCTTGGCCGAGCAGATGATTACCCCTGCATAGAAAAGGAGATTTAGAATGAGGCGAGCACATCGTATCGCAGCTATAACCAAAACTTTAGTGGAGCAACCCCATCATGTTTTCGCAGTGGGAGATTTCGCTACCCTTTTTGATGTGGCTCGTTCAACGCTATCTGAGGATTTAGCCATCATTCGTTCTACCTTTGAACGGCTAGAGATGGGTAGGGTTGAAACCATTTCCGGTGCAGTGGGAGGCGTTCGTTATATGCCTTACTTTACTAGGAAACAGAGCTTAGAGCATGTTGAAGCGGTATGTAATAGGCTGCGTGAACCTGAAAGAATTTTACCCGGCGGTTTCATTTATACGGATGATTTAATCTCATCGCCGCAAATTTTGCGAAATGTTGGTCAGATTTTTGCAACTGAGTTTCAAAAACAAGATCCCGAATACGTCGTGACGGTGGAGACCGCGGGGATTCCAGTGGCATTGCAAACCGCCAATGCTTTAGACGTTCCATTGGTTGTGGTACGCAGACAAAGTCGCCCAACGGAAGGACCGGTTTTAACTATGAATTTTCTTTCCGGATCCGCTAGACATGTGGAGACCATGTCCTTATCAAGGCGGGCCTTGGCTCGTAACAGTAGGGTTTTACTTGTGGATGACTTCATGAAAGCCGGAGGAACCCTCAGGGGGTTATCTGATCTCATGGGCGAATTTGAGTGTAGTGTTGTTGGTAAAGGAGTTTTTATCGAAACCGGTTGGCCGGAAGAAAAGTTAATTAGCGATCATCTGCCTCTAATTTACTTACAAGAGGTGGATACTGTTGCACAAAAAGTAGTTGTAAGTCCGGCTGACTGGATTTTAACGTAAACCGGATCACCTCGTCATTAGGGCGAGGTTTTTGCACGTTATAAAGATGGAGGTAGGAACATGCACGAGACAGCGGCGATTATTTTAGCAGCGGGACAGGGCTCTAGAATGAAATCAAATCTAAATAAAATTTTGCATTCTTTAGCGGGTTTAGAAATGATTAATCATGTGGTTCGGAGTGTCCGCCTAGCCGCTTTTGATGAGGTTTTGGTTGTCATTGGATATCAAGGTGATAAAGTACGAGAAGTTGTTGAAGGTGTTATTTTTGTAGAACAGAAGGAGCAGTTAGGAACCGGTCACGCAGTTAATCAATGTTTAGATGAGTTAAAGAATTTTAGCGGGCCAGTATTGATTACTTATGGAGATACTCCTTTGTTTAGGCCGGATACTTTTAAAAAATTAATCCAATATCATCAAGAGCGTAAAGCGGTTGCCACCATTCTTACGGCTAAATATGATGACCCCACGGGTTATGGGCGAATTTTACGCAGTAAAGATAACACGGTTTTAGGTGTTGTTGAGCAAAAAGATGCCTCTGAAAGTCAGCTAATGATAAATGAAATTAATACGGGGACTTATTGTTTTGATAGCCAGTTGCTATTTCATTATTTAGCCCAAATTACTCCTGAT
The DNA here is from genome assembly GCA_012838515.1 of Natronincola sp. Taxonomy (GTDB): domain Bacteria; phylum Bacillota; class Limnochordia; order Darwinibacteriales; family Darwinibacteriaceae; genus DUPA01. Next base: position 7,226 of record DUPA01000017.1, read on the forward strand.
AATGCTCAGGCAGAATATTACTTACCCGATGTTTTACCCTTGATGTTGGCAAATGGCCATATAGTGGAGGGCTTTATCCTAGATGACCCAGAGGAGAGCATGGGCATAAATGATCGTATCCAGCTCACTGAAGCGGGATTGATTCTTCGTGATCGCAATTGTAGGTATTGGCAAGAGCAGGGTGTTACCATTATGGATCCCTCGAGTACGTGGATAGAGCATGGGTGCACCATTGGTCAAGATACGGTTATTTATCCCCAATCTTTTATTCAGTCGGGCACAACTATCGGTGCCAATTGTTCTATTGGTCCTAATTGCCGTCTATCGGCTGCTCATATAGGTGATGGTGTAAAATTGGAAAATGCGGTTGTGGAAAACAGAGTGGTGCAGGCAGGACGTGAAATTGTTCCTTTTTCCTTTTTAACCAAGTAAAAATTTTGGAGGCTATTGTAATCATGGATCAATGTGAGAAGAAGTTAAAAGTATTTAGTGGTAACGCCAACAGGGAACTGACAGAGGACATCTGTAAATGCTTGGGCTTGGATATTGGGCATTCGGAAATCACCAGGTTCAAAGATGCGGAAATTCGAGCCAGAATATTAGAAACGGTGCGGGGAGCTGAAGTTTTCATCGTCCAGCCTTTGAATTCACCTTCCGCGGAGCATATTATGGAATTACTGATTATGATTGATGCCATGAAAAGGGCTTCGGCCAAAGAAGTATGTGCTGTAATTCCTTATTATGCCTATGCCCGCCAAGATCGCAAAACGCAACCTCGAGATCCGATTACTGCAAAACTTCTAGCTAACTTACTTACTGCGTCAGGTGCAGATCGCGTTGTGACGCTTGACTTACATGCAGGTCAAATCCAAGGATTTTTCGATATTCCCGTGGACAATTTAAAAGGCATGCCTATTATTGCAGATTATTTGCTGCAAAAGAATTTAGAAGATATCATCGTGGTCTCCCCGGATGTGGGCGGCGTTGTTCGATCCCGTGAAATGGCCGATCGCTTAGATTGCCAACTTGCAATTGTGGACAAGCGAAGACCTAGACCGAATGTGGCTGAAGTTATGAATATAATTGGTGAAGTTGATGGTAAAACTTGTGTTTTGATCGATGACATGATCGATACAGGCGGGACGATCGTTAATGCAGCTAAGGCATTGATCGAGAAAGGTGCAAAAGAAGTATATGCCTGTTGTACCCATGCAGTCTTTTCTGATCCTGCGGCTGAGATTTTGCAAGATAGCCCCGTTAAAGAATTAATTGTTACAGACAGTATTCATTTGCCCGTGGAAAAGCAGATACCTAAACTTACTCTGCTTTCAGTTGCCCCGTTATTCGCAGAAGCTATTAGGCGAATCTTCGAAGAAATACCGGTAAGTAAATTGTTTGACTAAACTAGCCAAGAGTGGTATTATTAGACGGAATGTAAAGGAGGCGGTAGTAGGATGGCAAATTACCAGCTAACCGTGGAACCAAGGACAGAAACCGGTAAATCATACGCACGAAAACTACGAGCTACTCAAAAGATACCCGCAATTATATATGGATCCGGCAATCCGGCGATCAATATTGAGGTAGGGTCGCGAGACGCTGAAAGGGCATTATCTGCCAGCGGTAGCTTAATTAATCTTGATCTCGCTGGAGATTCCAAAACAGTTATTGTTAAGGATGTCCACCGCGATCCTGTGCGAGGAACCC
>DUPA01000236.1 GCA_012838515.1 Natronincola sp.
AAAGGTCTCAAATAGTTGGAATATAGACATTTATTCGCCTGATCTATTAATGGCAATTTGGGGCGGTGCAGATGGTGAAATAAGGGGGTTAATCGAACATTTTAAAGGGGAGTAGGCAAGCTATCCCTGTTGTAGCGGTTTTTTTTGGTATATAATAATAAACGAGTAGGCTTTTAATACGAAACTTGAGAGAGGTACCATATATGAAAACTAATAATCCGGAGGGTATGTCGCAAAAGACGGGAGCATACCTAGTAAAACGGTGGCTTTTGGCCATTATCCTAATTATAGCAGTGGTTGGTTTCGGAATCCTAATTGCTATCCCCCCCATGATTTTGAGTCCCGATATTAATAAGCACGTGGACTTTAGCAAGGTTTATTCCGGGAGTGACTATGATCTGGATGTTCAGGAATTGGTTTTAGATACAGAGGATGGGGTTAAGATCTCCGCGTTCGAAGTGGCTATTGACGAGCCGCATGGGGTCATAATTTTCATTTCCGGAATTCATAACCCATCTGTTACAGCGTTTCTCGGTCATTCGAAGGTGCTTAAAGAACACGGCTACGCCTCGATTCTAGTGGATTTGCGTGCCCACGGTAAAAGTGAAGGGGATGTAATTGGTCTAGGGTATACGGAGATCCCGGATATAAAAGCCGTTGTTGACTACATTAAAGGTCAAAGGCGTTATCTTGATCTGCCAATTGTTGTTTACGGAGTTTCGATGGGAGGGGTGGTTGCCATAAATTCCGCGGGGCAAATTCCCGAGATTGCAGGTGTAATTAGCTTATCGGCTTATTCCTCTTGGGAGGATGTATTTGTCGATAACATGTCGGCCATGGGTGTCCCGCACTTTTTCGGTACAATACAAAAGCCATTTGTTAGGCTCTATTGCACGTATAAATATGGGTTTAAAGCGATGCAAAATGTTCCTAAAAAGCAAATCGGCAATTTGTCCGAAAGACCGGTGTTACTAATGCACTCCTTAGAAGATACTCAGGTGCCTTTCCACAGTTTGCATAGAATTGTGGATAACGCTTCCGATCATGTGGAAGTTTTCGTTAGAAAAGGTGATTTTCATTTTATTTCTACGGATTTCATGCATCCCGAAAATGATCCGGAGTATCTTGCCATGATTGTTTCCTTTTTGGATCGTAACTTTGGCTCACCGGGTGATTCTTAACTTTGCCCAATCTACAAACAGCGTATTATAGATCTTTCAAGAACTCAAAGGTGTGATTTAGATGAAATTCAGATTGTATACCGATGTACACGAATTTTACAATGATACTTATGATGTCTTAATGAATCACGAGGCACAGAATATGATTATTCTAGGCAATATAATGATCGGGCATGAAGGTAAGGATAAAGCGGGTTGGCGGGATCCTGCCAACTGGCTTATGGCAACTGTTTCAAATGAAAATGGTATACAGCTGACCGCCTTAATGACGCCGCCCCATAATATTACACTTTACGCAACAGATAATATAATTAATTTGGAAGCCATAAACTGCCTCGTTGATGGGCTTAGGGATCATGACATTCCCGGTGTAACAACGGAGAAGTCTCTGGCCATGTACTTCGCCGAGGAATACGCCGCTCGAAAGGGATTAATCTATAAGACGAGTATGGAACAGCGCATCCATGAACTTAAGGTGGTAAACTCTCAGGTTAAACAATTTGGTGTTGTACGTTTACTTGAAGAAAGAGATATGCACTTTTTCCCCTATTGGCTCGAAGGATTTAATGCCGCTAATGAGTATGGTAAAACAGAAATGACCATTCCGGATGATCTAGAAACATATATTTACCGTTTATCATCAAGAAAGATTTATGTTTTAGAAGACAATGGGATGCCGGTCTCCATGGCAGGGTTTACGCGGGAAATGCAAGCGGCTATCGGTGTAGCATTTGTGTATACTCCCCCTTATTATCGCGGAAAGGGGTATGCCACTTCGTGCGTAGCGCAGATCAGCCAAATTGCCTTGGACAAAGGCTATACTAAATGCGTATTATATACGGATCTAGCTAATCCAACATCAAATAGTATTTATAAAAAAATAGGATATACGGCAGTGTGTGATTCACTCATGTTGGAGTTTAAATCCAGGGAGGAAAAAAATGAGTGATAAGATGTTTATTGTTGTTGTAGTTGTATTGAGTATTGTTAGTGTGGTGGGATCCGTGATGAGTATTTCTAATGAGGGAATTCCGGGCTTAGGACTTTTTGCTCTAACGGCCTTAAATGTTCCATTTATCTTCTTTTTCACTAAAAAGTCTGACCAACCAGAAGCAAACAAGGCGCATTTTAAAAAGCTATCAAAGCTGTGGATATCCGCGGCAATTCTATCGTTTATTGCAGGAATCGCCCAAGTAATAGCTGTGTTTGCTTAGTAAACATTTAACAGAAAGGTGATTTGATGAATAATAATCCTGTCCTCAGAACGATTTTTGAACGTCGATCAATCCGAAAATATGAAGATCGTGATTTAAGTGAAAATCAAATCAATGCCATGGTACAAGCAGCTCTTTTAAGTCC
>DUPA01000237.1 GCA_012838515.1 Natronincola sp.
CCCGCCGGCATGTTAACTTGCTTTCCTTGCACTTTTCTTGCTGCAAAAATTACTAAAAAAATAAAAAAAGAATTTAGATAACATACTTGCACAGGTCGTTTGAACTCGTCCCAAAAAGAATCTAGATTCTCCTTAATTTCCCAAACCATGGAAGAATCGAAATAGTTGGCCATAATATTTGCTAACGAATCTAAAGAAAAATCAGGATAATGTTGTTGCATGTAATCACTGCACAAATCACGCAAAAATCTTTGAATTCCGTATTCTGTTCCTTGCATTCTTGTTCCGTTGGCATCAGAAACGATCCGGCAATATGTGTTTTCATACTTCCTAAGATCAGTCATATCTTTATAGATAATTGAAGTGCTTGCGCAAAGCTGATCTGCTAATCTCTCATAAGTTACAGTTTCCTCATAAAATATAAGAAGACTCAAAATCTCAGCCCAACGTTCAAATTTTTCTTGACTTACATTAGGAAAGCTATTTAATAAACGTTCATAATCGGCATCTTTTCCCGTTAGGAAAACTCCCACACTCGGTCGTCTTTGTAACTTAAGATCATATTCGTTAAACATTTCCTCTAAATCATCTAAATCATTTGTGATAGTCCTAGTGGAAACACTTAAGCTCTTCGCATAAAAGGACATGGGAGCAAACTTTTTTGTCCTCCAGAGCAACTTGGTCAATCTATACTTGCGCTGATTGGTCTTCACCCAAACACCCCTTATTTTCTTTTTCATCCCCCGTTTTAGGCGTCTATATTCAATAGTATAAGATAAATAAGAAGCATTATTAAAAGGTTGCCATATAAACAGTTAAGCTGCCAATTTTTGCCCTTAAGGTAAATTGAACAGCTTTTCACTTATGTAAGTATAATGGTTTATGATGTCTTAATAGTCACAGAGGAAAAGCCCACATCAAAAAGGGTCTTTTTGGCATTTCCATGGTTTGTCAGTGGTATAAGTGTGAAATAACAATGTTATGATCGCTTCTGCTATGTTGTCGCCATTTTATACTATATCTTTAGAAAGATGATTGCCGTGAGTAAAGTGCATGTATAAAGCAATGATAAAAGTGATAAGATGTGGGCAGCTGTGACACATTCTTTAAACATAACTGCATTTAGGCAATTATGGAGAAATAGTATGTCTGTTTCCCTGTTAAGTTTATAATAACAAACATTACTTGGAAATGCATTTTTGTTTTTTTCCAGATGATGTTGAAAAATATAATTGAGAAAGTTCGATTTTCCAGATGAATTGAAATCTCCTTGTTTACTATCTATATAGCCCATTGCACGGCAAAAAGCCACCGGCTATTCGCGTACCGCCACTGTTATACTTACCTTACTTACTTCATAAAGTAGTAAATGGAGGGGAATGCCAGCCTTAACTTTTCGGATATTTCATGAAGTATCCGGGAAGACTAAGGACAATATTTTGCTTTGGGGGATAACTATGCTTAAAAGGGCAAACGAAAGACAGCGATATAAATCTTATAAAGCAAGGCCACTAAGTGAGTCAGAGGATCTTCTTCTTAGTATTCGAGAAAGGCAGTATAAAGCGGCTTTCAGAAAAAGATTGGTACATCTCATTATGGCTTGGATTAGCCTAGTAGGCACATTTATACCTCTTGTAACGAATACAATGCCGTGGATAGAATACCCATTCTTTGCAAGCTGCTTCATAGCAATATTTTCTTCTTTCCGCTCTAATGACAGGATTTCGGCCATCAATGGTTGCGTTGTGTTAGTAATATGCATGGCTAGGATAATCTATGGTCTATGGTTTCTTTAGAGTACTAAAACTGAAGATACCTAGACCATTGAAGTGAACGCCTGTCTTCTTTGAAATTCTTGGTCAAACGAATTAAGCCAATGATTGAAAGGGCAAAGAGTGGACCGAGAATGGCAAAATGAAGCGAAAAGAAGCTCGTGTTTTTATCGAATATGGCTATGTGTTCACCCAACCGGCTTAAAAACAAAGCACCTGCTTTAGTTAGATTGATCATGAAGTGACTAAAGATACAAGCATATAGGTTGCGAGTTTTTAAATATAAAAACCCCAGAGACAAGCCAATTATTATTGAAACCAAACGCCCTTCCACACCCTCGCTATGAATTAAGGCAAATGCCAGCGACGAAAAAAATAGGGCTGAAGCCTGTCCCAAGAATGTTTTAGGAATGGAAAGCATTAATCTTCTAAAAAAGAGTTCCTGTAGGATTGTCGTAATAATAAGATCATGAAAGATGTGGAAAATCATGTTTGTACCCACCGCCGCCTCAAGGAGAACGGCACCCATAGTATATCCTTTCCTTTCAAATACAAGAAATGAGATTTGATTCAACAAAGAATAAAGTCCCGGCACTAATAAGGCCAAAGATGGAAAGTAGCGAAATTTAAGCGTTCGCTCGGAATTAAACTTGGAGTGGATCTGATAAAAAACGAAAATTGATAATGATATGGCTAACAGTTCAACAATGATTATCTGCGCCATTTCCTTCTTTTCAAGAACCTGCCCATCTTGTATGGTAATACCATGGTAAGAGACTACATTTATGGCGATAAATAAAGCGAAAATGATTAAAGGATTTAATGCTTTAAACACACTTCTCATATAATTCACCCCTTATACTACAATTCTTTCTATTTCATCTTTGTCATCCCTGCCACTACATACTAATTATATTTTAACCGGAAACAGGATAAATGCATATGAAGGCGAAGAATTAGCGGATTAAGGTTTATAAGGGGATATATGATGCGTAAAACTCAAGTGGACTTACTAAATGACAGCATACTAAAGGGTATGTTATCCTTTGCTCTACCTTTTCTAATCTCTAATATTTTCCAACAGCTTTATAGCACTGTGGATACGATTATTGTCGGGCATAACTTAGGAGATCTTTCCCTAGCCGCAATGGGCGCAGGTGCACCAATCCAGCACCTTTTGGTCGGTCTTGCTTTAGCAATGAGTAGCGGCATGAGTATTGTTGTTGGCAGAAGCTACGGTTCGGGGGACCAAGATCACATGAAAAGGGCTGTTGCCGGTACCTTGGTGCTAGGAACGGTAATAACAATTGTTCTAGCATTGTTAGCACACTTCACAATCCTACCTTTACTTCGACTGTTAGACACGCCGGTTGAAATTATTGATGAAACCTATGCCTACATTTATATCATTACGGTTTTTACAGGCGTAATGATGGCCTTTAATGTCTTTTCGGGCATTTTAAGGGCAGTGGGAGATAGTATTATGCCTTTAGTTTTTTTGATTATAGCCTCTATTCTCAACATCTTTCTCGATCTACTATTCATTAAAGGCTATGGAATGGGTATTGAAGGGGCAGCCATTGCCACAATTTTAGCCCAGGGAGTATCTGCTCTTCTCTGTATGGTGTATGTATATAAGAAGTGCAAATTCCTTATTCCAAATCGCAAACATTTCACTTTTGACAAAGCCCTATATTTTGACTTGGCCGGTCAAGGCATCTCCATGGGTTTAATGTTAGCTTTAGTTAGTGTTGGCACAGTGGTTATTCAAATCGCCATCAATTCGTTGGGCTACTTGATAATTGCCGGTCACATGGCGGCAAAAAAGCTGTTCTCCTTTACAATAATGCCCATATCAGCAATTTGCACATCTTTGGCTACTTTTGTTGCCCAAAATAAAGGGGCAAATCGACCCGAAAGAATTAAAGCCGCCGTGCGTTATGCTAATATTAGTTCTACATTTTGGTCCATTTTAATTAGTATCTCGGTTTATTTTACTGCTCCTTTTATGGTCAAAGTATTAACAGGTTCAAGCGAATCTACCGTGATAAATTATGGTGTGACTTTTATTCGAGTTGAAACCCTCTTTTACTTGGTTCTGGGCCCTTTACTTAACCTTAGATACACTCTTCAAAGCATGGGTCAAAAAATACTGCCGGTAATGTCGAGTATAATAGAGTTAGTGGGAAAAGTCGTATTTACTTTCTGGATCTACCCCTTCACAGGGGCCCTGGGGGTTATCTTATGTGAGCCGATTATTTGGTGTTTTATGCTCGCACAACTAGCCTTCGCTTATTTTAGAAATCCCTATATTAACTTTGAATCTAAGTCGCTCCAGGGGTAAGAAATTAAAGACCACGGGGAAACCCGTGGCTTGTGAATTTTACTTAACTTAATCATTTGCTTTTTGAAGTACCCGATCAATCCGCTCCATAACTTCTTCTTCTAGCAAAGGCTTAGTAATAAATTCAGCGGCATTTGCTTTCATCGCTTCCATAACCTTATGTTTCTGCCCCGCGGCTGTAACCATAATTACCTTTGCATTGGAATCGAAATCTATAATTTGTTTCAGTGCACCTATACCATCTAATACCGGCATAGTAATATCGAGCGTTGTTAAATCCGGTTTTATTTCTTTATACTTAGCAACGGCTTCTTCGCCGTTAGCTGCTTCATCCACCACTTCGTGACCCCTGTTTTCTAACATTTTTCTCAAAATTTTTCTCGTAGTTCTTGAATCATCTACTACTAAAATTCTCGCCACTACTATTCCCTCCTATTATTGATCAACCTGACCATTCACAACCGCTATTAAGTCAACCTGCTTACCATTTAAACTCATGGGTACTATAAATACACCCTCGGGGCCACTAAGTTTTTGATTAGGACCAAAGGCCGGTGGCATTATCTCCAAAATAACATCATTGTGGCTTAATTCTGTTGCGAAAAGCCCGTTTATACAGTTAATGAACTCACAAACCGAGTCAAAAGAATCTTCATCCAATTGGTTGAAGTCTTCCTTCGCAAAAGCAGATGCAATCTCCAAAAGTTCATTATCATTACTTGCGAAACCTAACAAAAGTTCATTATCTCCCGTTAGTCTCTGGTACGAAAGATTGCCCGCGGAATATTCTTTAACAACTTGAACTTTATTTACTAGCGGTCTACTATTAATGAATCTAATTACATTACGGACAGCAAGAGCAAGATAATCATTTACTAAAGAATTATCAGTTTTTATAAAAAGAGCAATAATAGAATCAAGATCCCCGTTCTTTAATACTTCCAAATCTTTAGCCTGAAATCCATTATCTACTATGTAATCATTCAGTAGCTCCTCTAGCTCGTCCACACTGAAGACATTGTTTTCAGTTAAAATTTGCATTAATTGAAGATACGGGTTACCTTGTTTCTCAAGCATAAAGTCCACTTGCTCAGGAGTTAAGTAACCTTTTTCAATAGCCAGATCACCGAATCGACGGTCAGTACTTTTCTGGAGAAGATTCAGTTCCTCTGCCTGCTCATTACTGATCAATTTTTCTGCAACTGCAATCAAACCCAGCTTCACCCTGGAAATCTTTTGCTGTTCTTGTACTAAAACATATTGGGTTTCAGAGATCTTTTGTTTTTCCATTAGATAGTTGGCAAAATGTTGTTCAAACATTCCAATCCCCTTTCTGGCTCTCGTGCCACTTCGTTTCAAACTGATTGCGATGTTAACCTAATAATTCCCGATTAATTTGCTTTTACCTTGTAATAAAAGAAAAAAAGGATCGGAAACATCCGATCCTTACACAGTTTTATACTGAGAATTTAAAAACTGTCTTGTGTCTATAAGTCTCACCGGGATTTAATGTCGCGGAAGGGAATTCCGGACGATTGGGCGAATCGGGAAAATGCTGCGTCTCCAGGCAAAAAGCTGCGTATTTCTCATAAGGTTGCCCGGCCTTACCAATGATGCTTCCGTCTAAGTTACCGGCGGTAAAAAATTGCATTCCCGGTGCCGTTGTAAAGACTTCCACCATCCTATTACTTTGCGGTTCGAAAACCCTTGCAGCAAAGCTTAGCTCATCGCCACCGTTATTTAACACGTAATTGTGATCATAACCTTGCTCGAGTTGGTCAAATCGGGCACCGATCTTTGCAGGGCTTTTAAAATCTAAAGGTGTATTGCTAACCGAAGCCAGTTCGCCGGTGGGGATTAAACCGTCATCCACAGGTGTATACAATTTTGAATTGATTTCAACTTCATGTTCTAAAACGTCCCCTGAGCCCTCGCCGCGAAGATTAAAGTAACTATGATTCGTGAGGTTCACAACGGTGGGCTTGTCGGTAACCGCTTCATACTCAACGCTCAATTCATTATCGTTATTCAGTCTATATGCCACCGTGGCTTCGAGATTACCCGGATAGCCTTCCTCACCGTCTTTGGAGAAATAGGTAAGCTTCACACCAACCGCAGAATCATCCTTGATTTCCTCCGCCGTCCAGACCACGTTACCAAAGTGTCTATTTCCACCGTGAAGATGATTTTTTCCCTCGTTTTGCGTCACATGATACTCCACGTCATTTAGGGTGAATTTGCTACCCCCGATTCTGTTAGCATATCTGCCAACAACGGCTCCAAAATAAGGATGATCCCCAAGGTATCCCCGGAGTTCATTAAAACCCAAGACTACATCTGCAAGATTACCCTCTTTATCAGGCACAAGACAAGATGTGATGATGCCACCGTAATTGGTTACCTTAACCGCCATACCTTGACTGTTTCTCAGCGTGAATAGCCAAACTTTCTCGCCATCCACTTCTCCGAACAGGTCCTTATTGACATTCAACAATATTTATTCCCCTCCAATCATCTTTCGCCGAGTCTAATATTTGTATATGGAATTATAATACACTTCGTTAAAGCGGAGCTCCTTCTTGAATTCGCCGATCTCTGTTTTTTCATTTATTAAAAGGTACTCAATATCCGCCATTTCACAATAATCCTCTATAAACGAAGAAGTCACCGCTTGGCTATATACTGAATGGTGGGCACCGCCGGCCAAAATCCAGCTCGTTGCAGAGGTCCGTAGATCGGGTTGTGGTTTCCAAAGTACTCGAGCTACAGGTAGCTTCGGCAAGTCTTCGAGAGGCTCAACCGTCTCGATTTCGTTCACTACCATGCGGAAGCGATTACCCAAATCAATGAGCGATGCAACAATTCCCGGACCTGAGGCACCGGAAAAGATTAGTCTAGCAGGATCTTCCCTGTCACCGATTGCTAATGGTTGAATATCTAAAATAGGCTTGGCGGCGGCAATGGTTTCGCAAACCTCTAACATATGCGCTCCCAAAACTAAGCCATTATTAGGATCCATGTTATAAACGTAATCTTCCATAAAGGAAGTTCCGCCCTCAAGACCCACATTCATTACTTTAACAGCCCTGAGTAAGGCAGCGGTTTTCCAGTCCCCTTCGGCACCAAAACCATACCCATCTTTCATTAAGCGTTGAACTGCCAAACCCGGCAACTGCTTAAGACCGGTTAAATTTTCAAAGTTGGTGGTAAATCCTTTAAATCCGCCTTCTTCAAGAAAACTACGCATGCCTAGTTCTATACGTGCTGCCTCTTGAAGAGCGTCTCTTTTAGAACCACCTTTTCTAACTACTTCGCTTAATTCATAGGATGCTTCATATTCATCTAATAGGGCGTCGATCTTATTTGCTTGAATGGCGTTCACGTGCTCAACAAGATCACCTAGACCATACCCATTTACTTCATAACCGAAAGTTATTTGCGCTGATACCTTATTACCTTCTGTAACGGCTACATCGCGCATATTGTCGCCAAAGCGGGCAATTTTAGCTCCTTGACCATCATGCCAGGCGGCAGCTACGCGTAGCCATGATCCAACTTCTTTGAGTACTTCTTTATCTTGCCAATGACCAACGATTATTTTTCGGTTCTTTCTCATTCTAGTATTTATGAAACCGAATTCTCGCCCGCCGTGGGCTGATTGGTTTAGGTTCATATAATCCATATCAATTTCGGACCAAGGAATATCTCGATTAAACTGGGTGTGGAAATGGAGATGCGGTTTCTGCAATGCATTTAGTCCTGCGATCCACATACGGGCCGGTGAAAATGTGTGCATCCAAGAAATCAAACCGATGCAGCTTTCATCTGCGTTTGCTTCCACCACTAGCCTGTGAATGGATTCTGAAGAAGTTAAAACAGGTTTGTGTACCACTTCAACCGGAATCTCCTCGGCCCCATTAAGAGCTAGAGCAATTTGTTTAGAGTTTTCCGAAACTTGCTGTAAGGTCTCGTCTCCATAAAGATGTTGACTACCGGTTATAAACCACACTTGCATTTTCTTTAAGTTTGTAAGCATTAGATATCAAATCCTCCTGTTCTATTGTCCATAATAAGCACCTGGTCCGTGCTTGCGTAAATAATGTTTGTCTAATACATAACCGGAAATCGGTTGATCAGAGTTAGATAGCTCCTTGGTCAAATACGCCATCTGGGCAACTTGTTCAAGGACTACACTGTTGTGTACCGCTTCTTCGGCATCCTTACCCCAAACAAATGGAGCATGTTCCGCGACTAAAACAGCGGGAACTTGTTTGTAATCTAAATCCGAAAATCTTTCCACAATGACTTTTCCGGTATTTGTTTCATAATCTGTTTCCACTTCATCTTGTGTTAGTGGTCGCGTGCAAGGAATTTCACCATAAAAATAATCCGCATGTGTTGTTCCTCTGCAAGGTATAGCTTTTTGCGCCTGAGCCCAAATTGTGGCCCAAAGAGAATGAGTATGGACAACCCCACCAATATCCTTAAATTGTCTGTATAGTTCTAAGTGGGTCGGTGTATCCGAAGATGGACGTAAATTTCCTTCAACAACATTACCTTCTAAGTCCAAAACTACTAAATCATCCACTGTTAAATCATCATAAGCCACTCCGCTGGGCTTGATGACTATTAATCCCCTTTCCCGATCTATGCCACTTACATTGCCCCATGTATAGATAACTAATTTTTTGTTTTGTAATTCAAGATTAGCATGTAAAACTTCTTTTTTTAATTCTCCAAGCATATCTTCTCCTTACCCCTTTCCAATCCGACATAGCAATTATCAACCATTATTAATCCAAACGACCATCTCACCATCACCGCGATTGTTCCATGCAAAGTAAGGTATGGCTCTTATTTGGACAAGTTCTGTGACAAATTTACTTGTCCTATATAAACTCTCATCGGAGCCATCTACGCGGTATCCTGAACCTACAAGCACAGGCATTTGAATGTGTTCGTCATACTCAATTGCAAACTCGGTTTCTTCAGGCAAATAGAGGGATGCTAAGTTAGTGCCATTATCTACTTCTTCTAAACAATACACAATGGGACCCCGCTGCAGGGCAACTTTGCCCCTGTTTTCCCGAACTTTAGGATTAGCCCAAACCCGCTGAACCTCCATGGGTAAAATAAGTTCGACCTCATCAGAATCCGACCACAAACGAGTTAAGGTCACATAGCCCTGAATGATCTCAGGTGCTACAACGTCTTTTCCATTAATCCGAATTACGGGAGTCTCACACCATTGGGGAATCCTTATATTCAAACTAAAGCTTAGCGAAGAATCCGTTTGTAATGAAAATTTGATTTCTTCGCCCCTGGGGTAAGCGGTTTCTTGGCGCATCTTTAAACGCGTTTGTTGGATTTCTGTATCCAGTTCGCTGTCAGTAAACAAATGCACATAAATATTATCTTCATTTTGTGTATAGACATATCTATGAATTGAAGCCAACAACCTCGATATATTAGGCGGGCAACATGCACAGCCAAACCATTCTTGACGAGTTGTCTTCACATGTCTGTGATCGTGACGATAATTAGCAACATCCGGGTAAACTTCCAAGGGATTTACATAAAAGAACCTATCACCTTCTTGTGACATACCGCTGAGTACACCGTTATAAAGTGCCCTCTCCAAAACATCACCATATTCACCTTTAGCCTCAATTTGCAGCATACGATGGGCCCAAAAGATTAAGGCGATGGATGCACAAGTTTCCGCGTAAGCTACATCGTTTGGAAGATCGTAATCTATAGTAAAACGCTCTCCAAATTCTTGCGAGCCTATTGCACCGGTTATATACATTTGGCGATTCACTGTGTTGTCCCAGAGTTTTTCGCAGACTTCGAGTAATTCTTGATCATCTGTCTCCAACACTAAATCGGCCAAGCTCGAATAAAAATATGCGGCCCTAACAGAGTGACCTTCTGCCACGGCTTGCTCCCGAGCAGGCACATGACTTTGATTATAGGTATAATTATCCCAGGGTTTATCTCCCCGTTCAAGTGCCTCCGTGGTAAAATAATGCGGCTGCTGACCCCTTTCTTCAACGAAAAACTTTGCTAAATCAAGATGCCGCTTTTCATTGGTTACTTTATATAACTTAATTAAGGCCAGCTCAATACCTTGATGACCGGGGTAACCCTTCTTTTTGTGATCTTCCGGACCGAAAATGTCATCAATATGATCAACAAATCTACAAATCACTTGCAATAGTTCGTCTTTGCCGGTTGCCTCGTAATAGGCAACTGCAGCCTCGATAAAGTGACCGGCGCAATATAGTTCGTGATTGTCACGCAAATTCGTCCAACGCTTATTTGGCTCAACTATGGTATAAAAAGTATTCAGGTAACCATTAGGTTGCTGCGCTTTTGCCACTAAAGCAATCATCTCATCAGCTCTCGCCTCGAGCTCTTCATCGGGATATGTCATTAAGCTAAAGGCGACTGTTTCTAGCCATTTTGCTAAATCACTATCTTGAAATACCATACCCTTAAAATCCCCGCTGGATTCGCCCGCCGCTATACGGAAATTCTCAATGGCATTACTGGGTTCCGCATCTTTAATCTCATTATTTAATGCCGACCATTGGTAAGGAATTACTTTTTCCGGGATAAGCCGGGCCTTTTCTGCTAAAAATCCATCTTTGAGCCGCACTTTCGTGCACGGTACTGTGATTCGTTTATCCATAACTATGCTCCTTATATTATGATTTCAAAACATCAATAGCTGCCCTTTGTATTGGTAATCCCGCTATATATCGTTGCATAAATAAATTGAAGCTTTCCACATCATTTGCCAGCGGCTCTAAAGTGATTACCGAATCGTTTATAAACACCTTATTAGTAAGATAATCAGCGAGCGTTTCATTATCATTTTTATTAGCCATATAGTCCGCTAGAAGCGCAATTCCCCATGCTCCTCCCTCACCTGCCGTATCCATGACTGAGATGGGAGTGTGTAAGGCGGCGGCCATAAATCTTTGCCCAACCTCTTCTGTCTTGAAAAGACCACCATGACCCACGATCTGATCGATTTCTACGTTTTCATTTTCAAATAAAATGTCCATACCAATACGAAGGGCTCCAAAGCCTGTGAACAATTGCGTTTTTACGAAATTAGCTAAATTAAAATTACCATCGGGAAGTCTGACAAAAAGCGGACGTCCCTCTTCAAATTGTGTTATGTGTTCGCCTGACAAATAACAATATGAAAGAAGTCCGCCACAATCAAGATCCCCTTCCAATGCCTTCGTATAAAGAGAAGTAAACAGCTGTGAGGTTGAGATTTCCATGCCCATTAAATCGGCAAATTCGCCAAATAAGGCAACCCAAGCATTCAAATCAGAGCTAAAGTTATTGCAATGTACCATGGCCACAGGCTCGCCTGAAGGTGTGGTAACCAGATCAATTTCTTCGTAATAAGACTTTAACTCATCTTCTAAAACCACCATGGCAAAAATACTTGTTCCCGCTGACACGTTCCCCGTTCTTTGCTCCACACTGTTAGTTGCCACCATACCTGTACCGGCGTCACCCTCAGGAGGACAGAGCGCGGCTCCCGCGGCAAGTTGCCCGGAACTATCCAGTAGCGAGGCACCCTCATTAGTTAAAACACCGCCGGCACTTCCTGACTTGAGTATACTCGGTAAGATATCAAGCAATTTCCATGGGTAGCCCCTGGTTTCAATTAACTTCTCAAACTTGCTAATCATTTCCCCATCATATTGGTGGGTATTATTATCGATTGGGAACATCCCCGAAGCGTCACCTATACCTAACACCTTTTCGCCGGTTAGTTTCCAGTGAACATAACCGCTTAGGGTAACTAAGTAATCAATTTTGTCAACATGATCTTCTTCATTTAAAATTGCCTGATATAAGTGGGCAATGCTCCATCTTTGGGGGATATTAAATTGAAATAATTCACTTAGTTGCCCCGATGCATTCTGTGTAATGGTGTTTCTCCATGTGCGGAAAGGCACCAATAGATTGCCTTCTTTATCAAAAGGCATGTATCCGTGCATCATGGCACTTACACCGATTGCCTTAATATTCTTAATGGTAACGCCGTAAACTTCCTCAACTTGCGTTCCAAGATCCGTATAACTTCCTTGGATCCCGGACCAAATGTCCTCTAAGGAATAAGTCCAGATATCGTCAATCAATCTATTTTCCCAATCGTAATTCCCTACGGCAATGGGTTTTTTCTCACCATCAATTAATACTACTTTAATTCGGGTTGAGCCCAGTTCGATGCCTAGGGAGGTTTGGCCATCCACAATTGAATTTCGCCTTTTTTCTAATGTTATTTTATCCATTATAAGCCCCCTATTTTCCTAATTATATACTTATACCAATAATACCCCAATAGTATGGTGTGTATTTCTTTCAAGTTCTTAACCGAGAATCCTTCCTTTAACAATAGAGTTTTTACAAAACAGGTAATCATTAATTTTGCAGAAGAAAACCTTAGGCCAAATTCAGGGGGCTTTTATCCGAAGCATCCAAATTAAAGTAGTGGAGGATGGTTGCCAAATTCCCCATTGTAGGTGAAAGTCTTATCTTGGCCAAATTTTGCGGTTATTTCTTCACCGTTAATAATCACTTGGCAATCCCGGGGCTCCATTGCCTCTATTTTGCATTTAACAATTTTGCCCTTATCCCAGCTAAAACTGATCGTATAACCGCCTCTGGCCAATAGGCCGCGAACCTCACCTTTTGACCACTCTAAAGGCAAAGCGGGTAATAGTTCAATTTTACCTGTATGACTTTGAATTAGCATTTCGGCAATTGCCGCCGTTAAACCAAAGTTTCCGTCAATCTGAAAAGGAGGATGGGCACAAAACAGGTTTAGATAAGTTCCGCCACCCAAACTAGAAACCTCCGTCGTATCAACCAATCTAAGCTGTTGCCCCATGAGATCTAAGGCTTTGTCACCATTTTTAAGCCGCGCCCAAAGGTTCGCTTTCCATGCCAGACTCCAACCCGTTCCTTCATCACCCCTGCGTATTAGGCTCACCTCACATGCCTTGGCTAAATCAGGTTGATCATCGGGATTAATTTGACTTCCCGGGTGGAGTGGATAAAGGTGAGAAACATGCCTGTGATGCTGATCTTCTTCATCGTAATCAAAATACCATTCCTGTAACTGACCATGTTTTCCCACCTTAAAGGGGGGTAGTTTTTCAAGGGCATCTTGCACCGCTTTACTTAAAGGACTTGCACAATTTAGAATTTCCCCGGCCAATAGAAAGTTTTTAAATAGTTCGCGAATAATCGCCACATCCATGGTTGAAGCCACGGTTACGGAATAAACCTCACCATCATCGCCCTTAAAAAGGTTTTCCGGCGAAGTGGATGGTACTGTAACTAAATAATTATCAAACTCCGTAAGATACTCTAAATAAAACCTGACGGCACCTTCCATTAAAGGATAGGCACGTTCTTCCAGGAATTTTTTATCTTGCGTAAATGCGTAATGTTCCCATAAATGGCAACAAAGCCAGCCGGAGCCCAATGGCCAAAATCCCCACGAGCAAGCCTCACGATCGGCACCGTACTTTCCCACAGGGGTACTATGTCCCCAAATATCAATGTTATGGTGGGCAACCCAGCCGTTTAATCCATAGATTTCTTGGGCGGCTTTTTCACCTTGCCTACTTGTGCGTTCTATTAAATCAAAAAGAGGCAATTGAAATTCACTTAGATTACAAACGTTACTTGGCCAATAATTCATTTCTGTATTAATGTTCACGGTGTAATCGGAATTCCAAGGGGGAAACAGTTGATCGTTCCAAATGCCTTGCAAATTAATGGCTTGTGTTCCCGGTTTGGAAGACGAAATCATCAAGTATCTGCCATAATGAAACATTAAAGCTATTAAATCCTGATCTTCACGGTCTTCCTGGAACTTTTTCAGGCGATTTTGTAGTTCAAGTTCTTGCGGTCGATCTCCTAAGATAAGATCAACACGTCCAAAATAACTACTAAACTCCGTAATGTGTTGCTCCTTTAGCTCATGATAATCTCGTTTTTCACCATTTTCCAGTTGTACGAGACAGTTCTGTAGATTGTCAAAATCCTTTTCTTTGCCAAAGTTGGTACTTCCGCTAAGGATCAGCAAAACTTCCTTGGCACCTTCAATATTAATTACGTGCCCGGTCTTGCTTAAAATACCTCCATCTATATCAACTTGAATCGCAGTACCACAAGAAATTCCTTTTCCCGGGTCAAACGGTTCCGAACCCTTGCGATGACGATGGTCAGGCTCTAAAAAGATAGGGGCATTACCTTTAAACATAATCTGATCTACTCTCGGTGCATCTTCAAAAGTATGTTCTAACTTACTTTCTAAGCTAATTTTAAGTTCTATCTGTGGCTCGGATGCTGTCATCTTTAGCACAAATATATTATCAGTCATACTACAAAACATTTCTTTTTCATAGATGACCCCGTCAATGCTATAACTGCATGAATATAAAGCTTGATTCAGATCGAGTTTACGTTCATAGTTTTCGTATCGCTGACCATATTTCTGTTTTATTAAAAGGCTCCCCAAGGGCATGTAGCCTTCTCCCCAATCACCAAGAACATTATCTTTAATTAACTCTTCCGCCTGTTCGTAATTACCCCCCAGAACTAATTTCCTTATTTCGGGGATTAGATTGGCCGTATTTTCCCCACCTTTATACCTTCCGTCTCCGGACCACAAGGTGTCTAGGTTTAAATCGATGCGTTCTTCGTCAGGGGCACCGGAAACCATTGCACCTAAGCTACCATTACCGAGGGGTAAACCTTCATTCCAATTACGGGCCGGATTACCATATATTAATTGCCATCTTTTCTGCATCTGCGATACTTTCCTCCTGATTTATAAGTTAACCCAAATGGGATCAATGCCCGAAGGACGAATCCTTCGGGCAAGATGTGAGTCAAAAATAAGAATACTTACTAAAGTTTAAAAACAAATTGCTTTTCAATGGCTCCCTCATCAAGTTTAATAATGGAGTTATCACCATCGAAGGCCACATCAATCTCTTCGTGGGAGACTTTTAAGTTGACAAATGTTAACGTGCATTTGTCTGATGCCTTTAGGTTTACCTTAACTTCACCATTTGACTTAACAACACTAATTCGAAGCTTTTCGTTGCCATTAGTATCATAGACTATTCTAGAACACTCTTCATTTTCAAGCAAACTATAAATCTGAAGATCCACATTTTTAGCGAAATCGTAATCAAACTCATTATCTTTAGAACCTATGGGTAAAATGGTGTTTTCCCTTACCATAAGGGGAACCGAGAAATAATCGTGGATTTCATCATACCACTGATTCCCGGGCATATCCTCCTGGGTAAAGAAGTTAGTCCAATTCCCTACGGGTAGATAATATTCGGCTTTACCCATCTCGTTAAAGATTGGTGCCACAAGTAATGCATCTCCAAACATATATTGTCGATCGAGGTAGTGTG
The DNA here is from genome assembly GCA_012838515.1 of Natronincola sp. Taxonomy (GTDB): domain Bacteria; phylum Bacillota; class Limnochordia; order Darwinibacteriales; family Darwinibacteriaceae; genus DUPA01. Next base: position 15,594 of record DUPA01000237.1, read on the forward strand.
TGTTTTTATCTTCGGTAAACTCTAAAACCATACTTCTCATGGTCGGAATACCCTTTTCACTTGCTTCCATCGAAATGGAATAAATATATGGCATTAAAGTTGCCTTTAATTTAGTAAAGCTCCGCAATACATCTACTGCCTCGTCATCATATAGCCAAGGAACTCGATAAGAAGTGCTGCCATGAAGTCTTGAGTGTGACGATAGTAGACCGAATGCACACCATCTTTTGTATACATCGGCTGATGACATACTTTCGAAACCACCTATATCGTGACTCCAATACCCGAATCCTGACATGGTAAGAGACAATCCTCCGCGTAGACTTTCTGCCATGGATTCGTAGTTACTCCAGCAATCTCCTCCCCAATGAACGGGGAATTTCTGCCCACCCGCGGTCGCGGATCTGGCAAATAGAATTGCATCATCTTTACCACGTTTTTCTTGAAGCAACTCATAAACCTCTTTGTTAAATAAATAAGTGTAAAAATTATGCATCTTATTGGGATCAGCACCGTTATGATAGACAACATCTGTGGGTATTCTTTCGCCAAAGTCTGTCTTAAAGCAATCAACACCCATGTCTAGGAGTCGCTCCAACTTACCGCGATACCATTTGCAAGCCTCCGGATTGGTAAAGTCCACAATGGCCATTCCCGGTTGCCAAAGATCCCATTGCCACACATCGCCGTTTTCTCTTTTTATAAAATAGCCATGTTCCATACCTTCGTCAAAAAGTGATGATTCTTGGGCAATGTACGGGTTAATCCATACACAGATCTTTATACCGAGATCCTTAATTCTTTTCAGCATCTTCTCCGGATCGCTAAATACACGCTCATCCCAGGTGAAATCTGACCAATGAAAATCTTTCATCCAAAAACAGTCGAAGTGGAAAACCTCCAGCGGTATGTCCCTTTCCAACATGCCGTTAATGAAGCTAAACACCGTATCCTCATCGTAGCTTGTGGTAAACGAAGTGGATAACCATAGGCCATATGTCCAAGCTTTTGGAAGTGCCGGTTTACCCGTTAAATCTGTATATCTTTCTAAGACATCTTTCATCTCCGGACCGTTAATAAAGAAGAAATCCAACTCTTGACCCGGTACCGTGAAGTTAACCTTATTTACGTGTTCGCTTCCAACTTCTAAAGAAACCTTATCCGGATTATTGATGAATACTCCATAACCCTTATTAGTTATATAAAACGGAATGTTTTTATAAGATTGGTAGGTGGAGGTTCCCCCATCTTCATTCCAAAGCTCAACAACTTGACCATTCTTGACAAAGGGAGTAAATCGCTCCCCCATTCCGTAGACCAATTCACCTACGGAGAAGTTCAAATGACCTTGCATAAAACTATTTTCATTAGTTGGTTTGTCGTAAGCAAAGCCCTTCCAATCGGTCTTTACATACCCTAAATCGCGACCGCCGTGATAAGTGATGAGTTCTTCTCCGCGATAATAATTCATTGACCAATTCTTTTTGTTAATGACCAGTCTTAATGTGCCACTTCTGACAACTATTTCGTCTTCGGTGGAGGTATAGTCTAATGGATTATCTTGCAAATTCAATTCAAATTGAGGCGCCTTACTAACTACTCCCTTATAATGATAGGTCTTAACCCTAATCATTTCCTCATGTGGAGTGGAGATCTCAATAGTTAAGATAACCCCGGCTAAAGTATCACCGCGATGATTTATCCGATGAGTTGGTGTCGTTAGTACCAATGTATTACCAACTACCTTTTCAAAATAAACCTCCTGTGGGTTGAAAATCTCACAACCCTCTTGCAACAACCATTGTCCATTCGTAAATTTCATTGACATACTCCCTTTTTAAATATTTTTATTTTTTTACATAATCAAATTCGACTTCTATCGTTTCAATTTTGTCGATGTTTCGCTTGTTCAATAAGGTAGCCGAAACATATGGAAGGAAATTATCGTTTAGCACCCTTATATCTTTGGGAATGCTCGTTACCCATTCATTGTATAAATTCACTCGTGTACAAGCTTTATCATCTGCCGTAGTGTAAGGTTTACCACGCATATTATATGGCTTACCGTTTATCAACAGCTTTTTGATCTCAATTACATATCCGGGAAACAAAATTTCTCCATTGTAGATTCCAATGGCCGAAAACGATACGGAATTAGCGTAACCTTGCTCAGTACCGCGGAAATCAAGTGCTACTGTGTACGTTCCTTCTTCTTCAATAACCACGTCGGTAGCTATGACGCCCTCTGTTTTGGCAGTAGGAGTATAAATGTCGCCAACACTATATGTGGTCAAATAGTCGCCACTATCAAACATGATCCAAGCAACGGCTTCGCCCGACCCTCCGAGAACAGGACCGGCTTCTTCATCCCTTTGACGAGCAATTTCTAAAGCTGTCGCCATTGAAGCCTTAGCCCTTTCTTTAACTTCATTAGCACTTAGGGCTGAACGGTTTTCAAGACTTCTTTCTTTAAAGAAGTTCGCTAGATCTTCGTCAACGATCTTTAACTCTGTTCTAATAAAGAAGCTACTAGTATCCCAAAGCATGGGCACGTATCCGTAAAGCTCCATATTATCATGGAAGTTTGTGAGAAAATCTATAATATTTTTCTTTAATGAACCGTCGGATTTTGGTAGTACACCATATTCACCAAAAATAATTCCATAGCCCTGATCAGTAAATTTCGTCATCTTACCGAGCAATTCGTTCTGAATATCATACTCTTGTTCGGTACCCCAATTATTAACACTGTCGGTGCCGCAATAATTCCACGGAGTGTAGTAGTGCACCGATAGTAATAATTTATTTTGGGCCGTATCTTTCGGCATCACAAAACGATCATCCATTGTTCGCTCTATATCGGTGTTGTAACCTGCGACTAATAAAAAACGATCTGAGTTATTGCCGCCCAAACCCCTGATTAAATCTACAAATTTTTGATTAATCCTATTGGTTACTTGATAAGTTTCGCGCTCAGACAAGTAGCCCGAATCCGCAGCGATGCTCGTCTCATTTAGGCGCGTACCCAACTCCTCATTGGCAACCTCAAAAATTAATTGATGGGGGTAATCTTTAAAATACGTACCCACTTGTGTCCACATAGACGTGAATACATCCATGGCATCTTTCCGCGTTTGCTCGCTTGCAGAACCAAACATCCCCCACCAACCGCCATCCCAATGATCGTTGATGATCACAAACATATCTGCATCAAGGGCATAATTAACGATTTCGGCCACACGTTCTAGATAAGCCGGACTAATGGTATAATCTCCATTACGATAATCCATGGTATTTGTCCAAGCAACCGGTATCCTAATTGAATCAAAACCGGCCTTTTTCATTTCCATAATCATCTCCGAGGTGGTTATGGGCTGGCCCCAAAGTGTTTCGTAAGTCGAGGGAGGTTCATGAATGCCGGGATAGCGATGTCCATATGCTTCCATGGTATTTCCCAGATTAATTCCATTACCCATATGACCAGTTAACTCCAAAGCAGTCATATCTCGCAAATTAAGATCTCCGATTTTACCGGCACCTTGCGCCATTCCACTTGTGGTAGCAAGAAGAAAAACACATACTAAAGATAGAATAAATATTTTCTTCATGTCACATCTCCCTAACAAATAATGATGAAATTATAGTTTACTCTTTTCCGATTTCGCTAAAAGTTTTTGTCGCAAATGAACTTACCGTTAAAAAGATAGAGGCCGGACCAATAAGAATGCCTATGAACAATAACGTAGTGTTTAAAAGGAATATAAATATTAGTGCTGAGACAATGAACCATAAAAACAAAGTTCTTAAAAAATACTTCACTGTAATAGCCGCAGAATTGCGAAATGTTTTATAGATACCGTTGTGGTATCGGGCGCATAACGGAAACGCATAAGTGAAATGCGTTAGTCCCACAACACCAAGCATGATTGCAAAAAGCAAGAATATTATGGGGTTATTCTCCACTTTATCAAATAACTCGAGGTTTAAGTAGACGGAATATGTGATAAAAAGAGTTATTAAGCCCATTGGTAGACCTTGTTTCCAATTATACTTAAAGGCTTTTATGAATTGGGGAATCACACTTCCTGCGCGTTGCTCCGCCATCCTCAGGGCAACGTCGTACGCTGCAACAGTCGAACAACCAATTGTAACTACCGGTAGACTGAATAGCAACCACATAAAGTTTAGCTTGAGAAGGCTCCAAAACGTATCTAAAAACTCATAGAATTTACCGTCTATATTAAGCAACTTCATTCATAAGAACCCCCTACGACATAAGAATGGTCCGCAATAATTAGAAATGAAGCCACAGCCAAAAACCTCTCCCGATTAGAACAGGGTTTATTTCGACTGTGGCCTTTTTTTAGATGGCTCCTTGCCTCGCTTCATCCTCTAAAGCCTTCCGAATGGCAGCTTGTTCTTGCGACCATTCTAAGCATTCATCGTAACCATAGCTTTGTACGTCACGTTGCATCATTCTCACCATTGCATTAAACCTTGCGGGTGAATCGGAGTAAATTGCTCTCCACGAGTAATCTTTAATCGCTTTAATAA
>DUPA01000238.1 GCA_012838515.1 Natronincola sp.
TAGTTTTGTCTAAAGATAGTATTAACTGCACTTCCCCTATGCCTAGTCCTAATTTCTTAGCAATGGTTTCGTCATCATGACCTTGCGCCTGTAGGCTCATGACTGAAGCAACCTTAGGAGATTGGATTTGTTCCGGTGCAAAATTATTAATAATTTTTTGTTGCAATTCGATTAGTTCTTTTTGCCTTTGCTCGAGTTCGTCTAAGAGTTGATTTTGACGTTGTTCAAACTCTTCTAAGGACTCTTCTAACATTACCTCAAACAAAGAAAAATCTTGATTAGTACGGGTAAAAAGTCCCGGACGCACAACAAATAAAACAACGACCGCTAAGACAATACCCAGTAAAAAAACGAGGAAAAACTCCATAGTCTAACCTCCTAGGCCCGTAAGTCGATTCGTCGACGCCCACCCGGTCTTTGTTTTTTTTGTTTATCTTCTTGAGAATCTTCGTCTTGCTTTTGGCGGCGATCTTGCTCATCATCACGCTCACGCACTTTATCCTTACCCTTACTGTGATCTACTTTTTGTTCCCTAGAGACAAATTCCTTAGAGACCTGAGGTGCCATTTTACCGGCGGCCCCGGTTTGATCACCTTCCCTATTTGGTCTAGGCACTTGATCAGCACGCGTCACCAAAACTTGAAAATCAGGAAACTTTATAGACATAATTATCCCTCCGTTCTCAATGATTTTTGAGCATACTACGTAGGGTTAAAATTGCTTTCGTGTGTATTTGGGACACTCTTGATTCAGAAACATCCAAAACATGTCCAATTTCCTTTAATGTTAGTTCTTCATAATAGTAGAGGGCGAGAACAAGTTGTTCGCGCTCGCTCAATTTTTCTATGGCTCCACTCAATTCTTCAACGATCTCGTTTTGCAATAGTCTTTCATCATGGGAAATATCTTTATCGATTACTAAATCTAATAATTTCAGATTATCGTTCTGGCTATCGGTTGTTACAGCTTCATCTAGAGAAAATAGTGTTGTGCCCCTCACTTCGTTTAATAATTCGTAATAACGTTCAGGTGAAACATCTAAAGCCGCCGCAATTTCAGAATCTTCAGGATTGCGCCCCAATTCATTCGTAAGACGATAAATTTGGGTTTCCAAACTCCTTGCTTTAGAGCGAGTACTGCGGGGAACCCAATCCATTGATCTTAATCCATCAATGATTGCTCCGCGAATTCTAGTTGAAGCATAGGTTTCGAACTTAATGTTTCGTAATTGATCGTATTTTTCCATAGCATCCAAAAGTCCAAAAAAGCCGAAACTTTCGAGATCACCTGTTTCCACATTGTGTGGCAAACTCAGAGCTAAACGTCCTGCCACATATTTAACCAAGGGAATGTATTCTTCAAGTAATAAATCCCTCGCTTTTAAATCATTATTATTCTTATACGCATCCCATATTAAATCTAGATGATGTTGTTCTTTTAATTCATTCATCGCTTTCACTCCAGGGTATTACGTCTCTAGTTGGTCCTTTTCATACCCGTCCTTTATACCATATCGATCTGTCGCTGAAATACATACTTTATAATAGCCTTGCGATGTTGCTCTAAAAGATCAATAAAATAAAACCCATAATCGCGATCTTTCTCCCCGGGTATATAACGAACCAGTTGTGCTTTTGTTGTAACCTGTACCTCATCAACGTAAAAGGAAATTTTAATCTTATCATTGAGCTCAAAAGTGTAAGAACTTCTAAAATGAAAACCGCCGCCGCTAAGATTTAGAACAACCCCGTTTGTGGCCGCACCCATTTCTCCATCTTCTTTTAAGGGATAAAATACAGCATCAAGTAACACAGGAACCCTAACGAATTTACGTTCTTGAGTCTTCTCCCATTTGCCTTGCAAACGAAACTGTAAAACAGGTACATTTGTCTCAAAGCGTTTTTCCAAAATAGCGGTGTTTTTAAAACGTCCTTCTTGCACTGCAGACGTGACCTTAAATTCTAGTGTTACGGTAGTTCCAACGCGCAAAGGGACAATAACCCCGTGTTTTGACGGAGCAGCCACAACAAGAATATCATCATAAACATCCTCAACCCGAGTGCGTAGGGTTTCCGGCTCAGATGAATCATTAGTAATTAACTCGATTAACTGATTAGGTACGACCTTCATAATCTTCTACCTTTCTAAATATGCAAAAATTCATAGACCTTAGAGAAAAAAACCTTAATGCCAGTTGATTCAGATTGGGCATTTTCACCGGAAATTGTATTCGCCAAACGCTTAAAAGAACGGCTTGCCATGGAAGAAGGAAATGCTAAGATAACCGGTTGCTGATCAGACACTGCTTTGGATATCTGGGATTCATATAATATATATCCTGCATAATCTATCTCCCATTGCACAAATTCTTTTAAAACGGCGTTGAGTTTTTCAGCGACCATTTCCGCTTCATTAGGGTTTTTGACCATATTTACGACTAAACGAACCTTTGCCTCCGGTTTATGCTGATGTAAGACCTTAAGCAACCCATAAACATCGGTCACGGCAGTGGGTTCCGGTGTTGTCACTACTAAGATTTCGTGCGTCGCTAGAACAAAACTCAACACATTTCTATGAATCCCGGCCCCCGTATCAAGAATTATAAAATCAAACTCTTTATTCAGCTCTTCTAAAGATTTAATAAATACATCCAATCTCCACCCCGTTAGGTTAGCTAAATCTGTAACACCTGAACCACCGGCTATAAGTTTGATGCCTAAGGGTCCCTCCACGATTATATCCTTAAGAAGCCTTTCACCACGGAAAACATGACCCAAATTGTACTTTGGAGCTATACCCAAAATAATATCTGCATTTGCTAAACCCATATCAACATCAATTAATGCGACTCTGTACCCCTGCTGACATAGACCTAACGATAAGTTAACAGCTATATTGGTCTTCCCCACTCCGCCTTTTCCACTTGTAACGGCAATGATCCGTGATAACCCCTTTTGGTTATTAACCATATCACGTAGTTTTTCTGCTTGATCTTTCATGCCCAGTCCCCCAGAATCAATCTAGCTAATTTTTCACTACTTGCCACGTCTATATCTTCGGGGACTCCTTGTCCGGTTGTTACGAAAGCCAGCGGTGCATTAGCCCTTTCGCAAGTGTATAAAATCACACCATGGGCCGATGTTTCATCTAGCTTCGTAACAATTACACGATCAATTGGAAGTTGCCCAAAGACCCTTATTATCTCATCAATATCCCTATTCTTAGTGGTCGCACTAACCACTAAATGAATCTCTGCATCAATCCCATCTAAATAATTTTTCAATTCAGCCATGTGAATATGATTGTTTTGACTACGTCCGGCCGTATCAACTAATATGAGTTCTCGGTCAGGCATGTTCTTTATGGCATCCTTAAGCTCTTGCGGACTATATGCTACCTGAACAGGTATTCCAATTATTTCGGCATATGTTTTTAGTTGCTCCACTGCGGCTATCCTATAGGTATCAACTGTAATAACACCAACTTTTCTTCCGGCAACTAAGGAAAAATTCGCCGCCAATTTAGCCACTGTGGTGGTTTTGCCTACGCCGGTAGGACCCATTAATACAACGATTTTCTGCTCGTCTGCAAAATCCCAAGGATCAACGGTGGTAAGCGTTTGAGAAATAACTGTACATAGTTCGGTCCAAATCCTATCAGTATCATTCCACTGCTCTTTGGGTATTTGAGCCAACACTTTTTTAATTAAGGACTGTGCCAAATCCTTTGGTATATCAAGGCTTACAAGCCTACCAAAAAGGGTTTGAATTGTATCTGACCATCCCGGGTCCGCATTAGCCATGGATGGACTCTCTATTTTCTTAATACGTTCGGTCGAGACAGTTACATTGGAAGGTTTTCTATTAGCTGTCGATTCTTTAGTCTGTCTATTAAGATTAGGATCAATGGCTCCCACAACTTCGAAGCGTTTTGGTCCGATACGTCCAAATAACCAGGACCTTTTTTGCTTAGTGTGCAAAATTACGGCGTCATTGCCAAAATCCCGGCGCAAACTTTCCACTGCCTCTTGCATTGTCTTACCTGTAAATTTTTTAACCCGCATGGTTCCAACTCACCGTCCCTACGGCTTTCACCTGTATATCCGGGCTGATCTCATTGTAAGAAAGTACAATAAGACGAGGTATCGCCCGTTCTGTTAACCTTTTTAATGCCATCCTTATTTGCGGAGATACCAATACCACAGGGTAAGGCAATAAATTTTCCTCAAGGGCCCGACCTAATTCTCCGTATAAAGATTGCAGTAATCTTGGATCTAACGCAACGGATATTCCTCGCTCAGTATGTTCAATTCCTTCATTAATAGCTTCTTCCCATTCTGCACTTAAAGTTATGACCGTAAGTACATCCTTATCTAAGTGCATTTGAGATATTTGTCTACTTAGTGCTTCCCTAACATACTCTGTCAAGTAATCCGGATCCCTTGTTAAGGGCGCAGTATCCGCCAATGTTTCTAAAATGGTGACCATATTCCTAATGGGAACGCCTTCCCTTAATAGATTTTGTAATACTTTTTGTACTTCACCAACTGTTAATAAATCGGGTACCAATTCTTCAACCACTGCGGAATAGTCTTCCCTCGCCCCGTCAAGAAGAGTTTGCACCTCTTGCCTTCCTAGTAATTCGTGGGAATGACCGCGAATGATTTCGGTTAAATGGGTTGCAAGAATTGCGGGAGCATCAACAACGGTGTATCCGGCAAACTCTGCCTTTTCACGAGTTTGTTCATCTACCCAAAGGGCACTTAATCCAAAAGCAGGTTCAATTGTGGGTATTCCGGCCACGGTTTCAGTGACCCCGCCTGCATCCATAGCCAAATAGTGGTTAATCATTAATTCGCCACTGCCCACTTGAATTCCTTTTATCTTAACCACATACTCATCGGGGTTGAGCTGGAGGTTATCCCTAATTCTAATTACAGGAACCAAAAGACCAAGTTCAATGGCGCATTGTCTGCGAATCATGCTAATTCGGTCCAGCATATCCCCACCTTGACCTTCATCTACCAAGGGTATTAGGCTATAGCCAATTTCCAATTCGATTTGATCAACCTGCAACAAAGATATGAGACTTTCCGGCTTGCGCGCTTCTTCTAATTGCTGTTGCTCGTACACTTCACTATCTTGAACTTCTGCATTTTTTTTGGAGCGCCAAATCCCAAAGGCTAGAGAACCGGTGAATAGGGCCAACACAAAAAACGGAATTGTCGGTAAACCAGGAACCATGCCAAATAGCGCAATTACCGCACTTGCTGTGGCTAATACCCGGTAATGCGAAAATAACTGCGTAGTTAAATCAGTGCCTAAATTATTTTCAGATGCAGCCCTAGTTATGATTATGCCTGTGGCCGTGGAGATTAATAAAGCGGGTATCTGAGAAACCAAACCATCTCCTACGCTTAAAAGAGTATAACGATTAATGGCATCTGAGAACGCCATCCCTTTTTGACCCATTCCAATGGCAAAGCCACCCAATAGGTTTATTATGGTAATGATAATTCCTGCAATGGCATCGCCCTTAACAAACTTCGAAGCACCATCCATAGCCCCGTAAAAATCCGCTTCGCGGGCTATTTGAATCCTTCTGTTTCGTGCTTCACTTTCAGTAATTAAGCCCGAGTTCAAATCTGCATCTATGCTCATTTGCTTACCGGGTAAAGCATCTAGTGTAAAACGGGCCGCAACTTCCGCGACTCGTTCGGACCCTTTTGTGATTACCATAAATTGAACCACAACTAAGATAAGGAAAATAACGAAACCCACAACATAATTTCCACCTACGACAAAACTACCGAAGGCCTTAATTATTTTTCCGGGATCTCCTGTCAAAAGAATCAAACGAGTTGATGAAACATTTAAAGATAACCTAAATAAAGTTGTTATTAATAGCAACGATGGGAAAACAGAGATTTCTAAAGGTTCGTATATGTTCATAGTAATGAGTAAAATCAATAACGATAGACTAATATTAGTTGCTAAGAAAATGTCCAGCAAAAATGTGGGTAAGGGCAGAACCATCATGACGATGATTAAGACGACTGCCAAAACTACATATAGGTCACTGAATTTTGCTAAGTTTTGCAACATTGACATTGAAGATCTGGCCATAATCCTACCACCTTTACATTAGTTAGACTGTTTTCCTCTTTAAACGGTAAACAAAAGCTAAAACCTCAGCTACTGCAGGATATAATTCGGCCGGAATCTCCTGACCTATCTCAGTAGTTCTATAAAGGACCTGAGCTAACTCTTTATTCTCAACAGTAGTTATTCGGTGTTTTTTTGCTTCCTCCTTGATTTTTTGGGCAATTAACCCCATGCCTTTGGCAACAACTTTTGGTGCACCCATCTCACCCGCTTTATAACTAACCGCTATGGCATAATGGGTCGGGTTAGTAATGATAACATCTGCACCGGGAATAGCCTGCATCATTCTTTGGGTGGCAATCTGCCTTTGTCTTTGTCTAATCTTAGAACGAATTAATGGATCGCCTTCCATTTGCTTATATTCCTCTTTAATCTCTTCTTTTGACATCTTAATGCTATCTTCAAATTCACGGCGTTGGAACCAATAATCCATTGCAGCAATTACAAGTAAAAATAAACCCACTTGTAGTCCCATACGATAAATACTATCTCTAATTACAGCAATACTTTGATTAAGCTGCAGCAAACCCAGTTCGGGTAACCACTGTAAATTACCGCGCACTTGCCGGAACACCAAAAAGCCCACAAGTAAGATCTTTAAAATAGACTTAAAAAACTCCATCAGGGCTCTCTTGGAAAAAATCCTTTTAAAGCCTTCAATGGGGTTTATTCTTGAAAATTTAGGTAATAGGGCTTCACCGGAAGACATAAATCCAACTTGAACCACTTGACTTAAAAATCCCACAAGAAGCAAACCAAGCAATATTGGGGTTACGATCATCGCTAATTTTAACAGTGCAAAAAGAAAGAAAGCTTGCAAACCGGGGATATCCCCGTTCCAAGATCCCATATTTTGCAGAAAATATTGCACTAATTCCTTCAGCTGGTTCGCAATATAAGGACTAAACATGTTTAATATCAAAAAGCCCGCTAGTACCATTAACGCAGTGCCAACTTCGCCGCTTTTGGCCACTTGCCCCTTTTTACGAGCCTCCTCGCGACGTCTGGGGGTAGCCGGCTCAGTTTTTTCGCTAGCAAAGAGTTGCAAATTAATATAATAATTCGGCATTTAGCTCACCCCTAGAGCTAGCAAGCCCTGAAAATATTTAAAAAGCAAACCATCAATGGCAAATATTCGCCCCGTAATATAGACAAATGTGGGAATCATAAAAATAACTATGGTAAGTCCAACCACTATTTTGATGGGAAAACCCAAAACAAAAACATTAATCTGTGGCACTGCTCGAATTACAATTCCTAAACCAATATCCGTTAACAAAATGGTGGCGATTACCGGAAGAGCGATCTGAATACCAATAATAAAAACTTGAGTAACCAAATCCATCACTAGCTTAAATGTGGGTTCCATACTTACCAATCCGCCAAACGGGATAACATTGAATGAATGCCCCACCGCTTGCAAAATCCACAGATGCGCATCTATACCAAAGAAAATAAGAGCAGTTAATATATGATAGAATTGTGAAAAGACGGGAACCTGCGTGCCTAAGGCCGGATCAAAAATCGAAGCCATACCAAAGCCCATTGGTGTATCAACATAGTGGCCGGCAAAGTTTACAACGGAAAAGGCTAAAATGACCAAAAAAGCCATGATCAGACCCAGAGCGACTTCTCCTAATGAAAGAGTAATTAATACGCCTAAAGACTCAACATTCCATGTGGGATTTAAGGGGGGCATAATAATAAGTGAACATAATGCCGCAAAACCCAATTTACTCATAAGTGGCAAATTACGCATATTAAAAAGGGGAATTACTGCTATGAATGTGCCCAAGCGGAGGAAAGCTAAAGAGAAACGGACGAAATCAGTTAGCAATACCACCACAATATCCCCCTTCTACATGATGTAGGCATGCAAGTTAGACAATAAACGATGGGCGAAGTCCACAAGAATCCGGAGCATCCAAGGTCCAAAAACAACGATGGAAACCAAGACCGCGACAATCTTAGGAACAAAGGTTAAAGTTTGCTCTTGAATTTGGGTTGTTGCCTGAAATATACTCACTAAAAGACCCACTAGCATACCAATTCCTAAGGCAGGACCGGTAACAAGCAAAATTGTTAATACAGCCTCTTTAGCTATACTTACCACCACTTGATCTGTCATAGGTTTGCACCTTCCTTAGGAAAAACTAGTTACCAAAGAGTTAATGACTAAGTACCAACCATCTACCAATATAAAAAGCAGAATCTTAAACGGTAGAGAAATCATTACAGGTGGTAGCATCATCATTCCCATGCCCATCAACGTACTTGCAACAACCATGTCAATTACTAAAAAGGGTATGAAAATTACAAAACTTAATTGAAAAGCCGTTTTAAGCTCGGAAATCACAAAAGCGGGAATCAATGTGAATGTATCAACATCATCCACTGTTTGTGGTCGCTCATCACTTCTAAAAGCTACAAACATCTCCAAATCCTTTTCTCGCGTATTTCTGAGCATAAATTCTCTTATGGGTTCCATGCCTTCTGACCATAATTGTTCAAGACTGAGTTCGCCATCCATATACGGAAGAAAAGCATCGTTATAGATGGTCCCGAAAATAGGTGCCATTATAAAAACAGTTAAAAATAAGGCTAAGCCAATAAGGACCTGATTGGGAGGAACTTGATTTGTTCCTAAAGCATTTCTAATGAAAGAGAGTACAATTACAGTTCTTGTAAATGAAGTCATAAGAGTTAATATTGCAGGAGCCAGGGTTAAGACAGTCAGTAAAAGTAAAATCTGCAAGTTTGCAGAAACATTGGCGGGATTATCAGTTAAACCCAAACCAAAATCAATGGTAGGAAAGGAAATAGATGTTTGCAAAAATGTCATTCTTCGAAAACCTCCTCAGCATCACTTGTTGGCATGTCTACTTTTTGATCCAAAAGTGAAATTGCTTGATTCGTAACCCCAAGCAACAGCTTTTTTCCATCCCATTCAATTACATATAGTATCTTATTTTGACCTAATGAAAGAGCAGATTTAATCTTTAGACTCCCTCCGGGCATTTGCTTTTTAGCATACCATCGAGTCACGTAAAAGACGCTGGGAATAATAAAAAGCAAGACCCCAATAACCCTGACTAATCCCCAAACTAGACTTCTATCCATCCTCATCACTTCCCACGAATACGCTCCGATTTAGGTACAATTTCTAAGATTCTAACTCCGAAATTTTCATCTAAAACAACAACTTCCCCCTTAGCGGCCAGATTTTCGTTGATATAAATATCCGCCGGGGCGCCGGCATGACTATTTAACGATATAACTGATTTAGGTTTCAATTCTAGTATTTCGTTTAAGGTTAAGCGGGCTTGTCCCAATTCAACTGTGACCAATAAGTCAATATCATCCAATAAATTTATGGAATGGCTGGTAGGGGCTAATCCTGATAATTCCAGTGGAGAAAATTGAGCCTCACTAACGGGCGATTTACCACCCTTAAGCAACTTTCCCCTTTTAGGATAACTAATAGATTCTTCGGGGCTAAATGCACCGGTAAAAGGACCCATATCAGCTTTTTGCTTTTCGAAATTCAAGACATCTACGGTTTTAATAATGAAGCAAAATTCTAAACCATCAATTAGGTGACGAACCAAAACAGGCTGTTCTTCAATTGGAAATTGTGACAGCATTTGAGTTTCAACTTTTTCTGCCTTATATAGCTCGTACTCGGTTCCTAACATTTGGGCCAGCTTACCAAGCCAAATTTCGCCTAAACTTTGTACAGCCTCCTGCGCCTCGCTTCCGAGTTTGCTACCTAGCAATTCCGCGTCAGATAAGCCCATAAGTGCATAAACTTGATTAGAACCTAAGTCAGCAATCATCA
>DUPA01000239.1 GCA_012838515.1 Natronincola sp.
CACAGCCCGTTCTACCGCAGTTGAGCAAGCGGAGCAAGTCATTCCTGTCACATCAAATTTTTCCTTCACTATCTTCACTCCCTACTACACCCCCAGGGGGGTGGTGTTGGTTTTAGTTTAACGAAGTAATTCGTATTTGTCAACACTGCTTATACGCTATTGTTTCTTTAAATGGTGGACAAAATTCCGAAAGGTAAAGCAATGTTGTAAGTCATTGATTGCTTAGGATCTTTCCTATGTTGCCTAATAAATTGTTTCTTGTTATAATTAATTTATTATACAGTTAGCGCCTATAGCTCAGGGGAGAGAGCACCGGCCTCCGGAGCCGGGAGCGCAGGTTCGATTCCTGCTAGGCGCGCCATACTTATTCTAAACCCTAAAGCGATGAAGAGAAGGAGTAAGTGATTAAACCTTTTACAGAGAACCCGGATGCTGAGAACGGGCAAAGTTGTGCAATCACCGAATATGGTCTTAGAGCAGCGCACCGAAGATCTTTATTATGATCTAGGCTGCGACGGGGGCGCCCGTTATAGCGCTATGCTCTCGGTAGATCGTGATCTACCCGTAGCAGATGAGGTCTCCGTTGTGAAATGGAGACGAATTTGGGGTGGTACCACGAGTTTTTGTCCTCGTCCCCGAAAACAAAGTTTTCGGAGAGGAGGGCATTTTTGATCTTGTGAATTAACCAAAATTCTAAGGGGGTTTTTACATGAAGATTTTAATTGGAGGTGCTTGGCCATATGCAAATGGTTCATTGCATATTGGTCAATTAGCCGCTTTACTTCCCGGCGATGTTCTTGCTCGCTATCACCGAGCTAAGGGAAATACAGTCTATTATGTATCCGGTAGTGACTGCTACGGTACACCGGTGGCGATTAGGGCTAGACAAGAAAACAAAACGCCTCAGGAGGTAAGTGAGCATTATCACAGTGAATTCTGTGCTTGTTTTGAAAAGTTAGGTTTCAGTTTTGATTATTATGGCAAGACAACATCCCGAGAGCATCAGGAGTTTGTTCGTAAATTTCACCGGGTTTTGTATGGTGGAAAATACGTTTATGAAAAAGAATCGCCCCAAGCTTACTGCGGAGCATGTGAACGTGTACTAACCGATCGTCTTGTGGAAGGAGTTTGTCCCGAATGTGGTGGGGCTTCAAGGGGAGATCAATGTGATTTATGTGGATTAGTTTTAGAACCGGAGAATCTTCTGAGCCCAACTTGTTCATTGTGCGGAAGTATCATTTCTTTTCGTCAGACGAAGCATCTTTTTTTGGCCATATCACAACTAGAATCTGAGCTGCGAGCTTATTTAGAAGAACATCCCCATTGGCGTAAAAATGCCATTGCCTTTACGAAGAAATATATTGACGAGGGTTTACGCGACCGTGCCATTACAAGAGATCTGGATTGGGGAATCGATGTGCCTAAAGAAGGTTATGATCAGAAAAAGATCTATATTTGGGCAGAAAATGTTTTGGGTTATTTAAGCATGAGTGAATTGGTTGCTAAGAAACGAGGGGAAGATATCCGGGAGTTATGGGGTGAAAACAGTAAGCACTATTACGTACATGGCAAAGATAACATTCCTTTCCATACCATAATTCTACCATCGTTATTATTGGGGCATGGAGGTAAGTGGAAGCCACCTGATGAGATAATCTCCAGTGAATATTTAACATTGGAAGGAAAGCGTATCTCCACCAGTCGCAACCATGCCATTTGGGTGAAAGACTTGGTGGATGATTATCATCCTGATTCAATTCGCTACTTTTTAATTACTAATGGGCCGGAAAAAAGAGATGGTGATTTTTCTTGGCGTGAATTTATCAATAGTCACAATGGTGAACTTCTCGGCGCATGGGGTAACTTTGTTAACAGAAGCTTGGTTTTTGTTCACAAGTATTTCGAAGGAAAGGTGCCTCAAGGCGAACTACTGCCTGAAATCGAAGCACAGATAATAAGACTTTTTTCCCATGTGGGTAATCTGATAGAGAAAGGTCACTTAAAACAAGCTTTAGATGACGTCTTCGTTTTTGTGCGTTATTGCAATAAATATTTTGATGGCGAAAAACCATGGGAAACAAGGCAGACTGATTTACCACACTGCGCTAACACTTTATTCAACTGTGTACAAATGATCGCTAACTTAGCCATCTTACTTCAGCCCTTCGTTCCCTTTTCTTCGAAGCAAGTGCAAGAGTGGCTGGAACTTAGTGAAAAGTGGGATGTTTGTAGCGTTCCTGAGAATTTTAGGATACCGAATCCTCAGGTGCTGTTCGCCCGCTATGATAAGGTGGATAATTAGGGAAGGAATAGCAAGGTAAGTGTCCAAATATGGGCATAAGAGGAAAATAAGGGGGATGACCATGTCCGCAAAAATAATCGATGGAAAAGCCATTGCTAAAGATATAAGGGAAAGTTTGGTGCCACAAGTAGAGGAATTAACTAAGGTTGGTAAGCAACCCGGTTTAGCCGTGGTTTTGGTGGGAGAAGATCCTGCATCAGAGGTATATGTGCGCAACAAGGAGCGCTCCACGAAGAGAATCGGGGGCGAGTCTAGGGTCATTCGCTTGGGTCAAGATACCACCCAAGATGAGCTGTTATCGGTAATTGAGGGTTTGAATAATGATGATAAAATTCATGGTATCTTAGTACAATTGCCTTTACCAGAAGGTCTCGATGAAAAAGCAGTTATCAATGCAATTTCACCTTATAAAGATGTGGATGGCTTCCATCCCGTTAATATAGGTAAGATGCTTATTGGTGATGAAGGCTTTGTGCCTTGCACGCCCGCGGGCATTGTTGAGTTAGTTCGCCGCACGGGGGAATCCATCGAAGGGAAAAATGTAGTCGTGATTGGCAGAAGCAATATTGTTGGCAAGCCGGTTGCGCAATTATTTTTACAGGAAAATGCCACGGTAACAATTTGCCATTCACGTACAAAAGATGTGGCCGCGGAATGTAGGCGTGCTGATATAGTTATTGCGGCGGTGGGGATTCCCAATTTCGTTAAGAAAGATTGGATTAAACCCGGTGCAATAGTAATTGATGTGGGAATTAATCGTGTTGGTGATCAGCTAATTGGTGATGTGGACTTCGATCAAGTTAAAGAAGTCGCTGGAGCAATAACACCTGTTCCCGGAGGTGTGGGGCCCATGACCATAGCTATGCTCCTTAAAGCAACTGTCGAAGCCGCGGCTAAAGATTGAAAGGCTCAGCAAATTGCCTTATAACTGTGATTAGATGACGGGCTTCGTCTACGCGACCACTATAGGGAATAACCCAGCCAAGGTTTTTCTTAAAGGGCTCCGCATCCCATAGTGGGAAGAAAAAATCTTCGAAATCCGTACTAATCCGTTTATCAAAAATGGGGGCTAGTACTTGCCTTGTGTAGAACTGTTCGGCAAGTTCGGCATCTATTAGGAGAAGATCTGTTCCGGTATTGGGAAAACTCTGCCCTAAGTTACCCCGTTCGATATTCCATTTTAAATTGTTGGCTAGAAGCTCAGGCTCTAGCCAACCTTTGATCTCGGAATACTCTTGTTGTGTGGCGAAAATGTATACCATGGGTTCATCACTTATTACCTCAACGGGGCGAGATCTAACATGAAAAAGAGCCATTAGTGGTAATAAGAAAATTACAATAGTGAAAATAAGAGCAACGGTTATAAACATTGAACCGCTTTGTGGCGGTGGATCAAGTCTTGGAGGTCTCGGATTTTTCTTTCTTTCTTCTTTAGCCAGTAAAGCTTCTTTTTTAGTCTCCATATATTTCCTCTGTTCTTTGAGAAATTTTTTGTATCCCAATGGGGAGCCCCCTTAAAAGTTATTGCTATTAGTATTGCCGAAATTGGGGGAGGATATATGCGAAACAAGTAGTATTCATAAGTTACAATCACAATCACATTAAATCAATTTGGTTTCGCTTTGCGTATATAGCGAATAAAAGGGAAGTTGGTCTTGGTTATCCAAGAAACCACGCGGTCCCGCCACTGTATCCGAGGAGTGATCCATAAAATCCACTCACTTTATGTGGGGAAGGAATGGAAAACGATGATCCGGGAGCCAGGAGACCTGCCAAATTGAATGAAAGACCAACTTGCGCGGATAAGGAGGGTGTTTTTTTGTATTCTATCCCTAGCTTGCTTTGGCACTAGGGCATTATTTTTTAAGGGGAGATAGTTGTGAGAAGAAGATTTATCATGTTATTGCTCGTCTTTGCATTATCTTTTGGTGTGGCACATGCTTCGCCCAAACGAATAGTTTCTTTGGTTCCCGGCTTAACCGAAAATCTGTTTGCCTTAGGAGTCGGTGATCGGGTTGTTGGTGTTACTTCGTGGTGCGATTTTCCCGCGGAAGCGCAGACGAAAACAATCGTTGGAGATGCAATGAATCTTAATGTAGAGATATTACTAAGCTTAGAACCTGATTTAGTTATAGGAGATTACTCTTTAGTCCAGGGTCATTTAGATCGTCTAGAAGAATTGGGCATTCCATTCGCCGCCATAAGTCCCACCACTATTGAAGAAGTTTGGCAATCATTTATCAGTCTTGGAGAATTGGTGGGCGCTAAGGCAAAAGGGGAAGAATTGGCCCGAGCAATGGAAGCACGCTTAACTACGCTTACTGAAAACATTGATCGCCCAACTAAACCCAGGGTTTTTATTGAAGTGTGGAATGAGCCGCTTATGACCGCGGGCCCGGGAAGCTTTATGGATGAATTAATAGTCTTAGCCGGCGGCGAAAATATCGCAGGTGATTCGCCGACACCTTGGCCCACATTCAGCGAAGAGTTAGTAATCGAGCGCGATCCTGAAGTGGTTATTTTGACAAATTACAATCTTTTAGAAGCCTTAACTCGAAGTGCATGGCAACAAACAAGTGCTTTTAAGAAGGAGAGGGTATATGAGGTTAATTCGGATTTATATGCCCGTACCACTGGGCGTATATTAGATGCTTTGGAAGAACTAATTAGTATTTTGGATGCAGTGGGGCAATGATTAATAAGTTACGCAATTTTGCATTAGTAGTTTTTACTTTAATGGCTGTGGCTGTTTTGGCCACAGCCATTGGCTCAGTTCCCATTTCCTTTAAAAAGGTCTTAGGCATGATATTTTCGTCAATTCCCGGGTTTAAGGATATCGTTGCTCCTAATTGGAGTAAAGCACACGAAGTGATTGTACTTCAAATAAGATTACCCCGAGTTCTTTTGGCTCTACTTGTGGGGGCCGGTCTTAGTGTATCCGGTGTGCTCTTTCAAGGAACGCTACGAAATCCTTTGGCAGATCCCTACATTATTGGCGTATCCTCAGGTGCATCATTAGGCGCTACACTGGGTTTGTTGTTTTTTATTCCCCGCGGGATTGTGGGATTTAATACCCTGCCGGTATTTGCCTTTGTGGGTGCATTACTAACCACAATCGCGGTATCCCGCATTGGGCGAAGAGGTGGTCGATTGGAGCCTACTAGTTTGCTTTTGGCCGGGGTCGCAATAGGTTCTTTTCTAACTGCGCTAGTTTCGCTTTTTATGG
Organism: Natronincola sp.; assembly: GCA_012838515.1. GTDB lineage: Bacteria > Bacillota > Limnochordia > Darwinibacteriales > Darwinibacteriaceae > DUPA01. The sequence continues at coordinate 5,529 of DUPA01000239.1, forward strand.
TTTTGCAGATCCAGAACCTGCAAGACGTTTATTTATGGCTAATGGGCAGTTTATCAGGGAGAGGATGGAAACACTTCTGGGTGATCTTACCTTATGTTTTCACTGGTATCGTAGTATCCGTATGGTTGGCAAGGGATCTCAATCTGTATCTTCTCGGAGAAGAAGCAGCCCATAGTTTAGGGGTAAATGTACACAATCTGCAACGAATCGTTTTAGCGGTGGGCTCTTTGATGGCCGCAAGTTGCGTGGCGGTAACCGGTGTTATTGGTTTTGTAGGTCTCATGGTGCCCCATGCTTTGCGTTTAATTCTCGGGGCAGAACATAAAAGGCTTATTTTTCATTCCGTTTGGGTCGGAGCACTTTTTTTACTACTCGCGGATACACTGGCCCGAACGCTCTTTACCCCAATTGAACTCCCTGTTGGTATCATTACTGCTTTCGTAGGTGGTCCTTTCTTTATTTATCTATTGAAACGGGGCTCAAGTTTTTATGAGTAAAATGAGATTAGACGAGGTAAGTTTTTCTTATGGTAAACACTTGGCGTTAAAGGACGTTTCCCTCAGGATTAAAGAGGGGGTATTTTATGGAATTTTAGGACCAAATGGCGCGGGTAAATCAACCTTACTCAAATTATTATATCGTTATCTAAAGCCTTCTAAGGGTGAGGTTTATTTAGATGAGCGTAATATAAATACTTATAATTTATCGACTGTAGCCCAAAAAATTTCTTTAATTCCTCAAAACTCATTTTATTTCCCCTCTACAGTGAAAGAAATGGTTTTATTAGGGCGTTCTCCTTTTTATGGGCGTTTTGAAAAGCCTCAAGAAAAAGATTTGGAGATAGTCCGGCTATCCATGGAGAAAACAGGCATAGAACACTTAGCAAATCGTCTGGTTAGCGAGTTAAGTGGGGGCGAACGGCAGAGAGTAACAATTGCTAGGGCTTTAGCTCAGCAAACTGAGATCTTACTAGTTGATGAACCCACAACCCATCTGGATTTAGAGCATCAGATCCGCATAAGTAAGCTACTTTTAGAAAAAGCTAGGGCGGGTTTTACATCCATAGCGGTATTACATGACCTTAATCTTGCTGCAAATTATTGTGATTATATTTTTATTATTAACGATGGTTTATTAGTTAAAGAAGGTATCCCGGAAAAAGTGCTTACACCTTCTGTGATTTCCGAGATTTATCATATATCCATACCCGAATTGTTTCACCCTAAAACAGGCAGACCCATAATCTCACCATAAAAAAATCTCTCGCGGTTATACTAAGTGTAAAGTGCCGAAATAGGCATTTTCGCTTAAGGAAGGGAGACGAAAAATGAAATGGCGTGGAATTATCGGGGTAACAGTTCTACTTTTGGCCATATTTATGGTTTGGTCCATACTGGCTCCTGGGGAAGCACCACTTGGTGAGCATCCCGTAGAATCCCAAGAACCGGTTGGCAATTGGGAAGAGCCCGTGGTTAAGGCAGTCCAAAAGGCTGGGCCGGCCACGGTAAAGATCGAAACAACCAGAGAGGTGCTGGTTGATCAGTTCTTTTTTCATCAATTTCAACAAGAACAGGGTATAGGTTCAGGGGTTATTTACAGAGATGATGGTTACATTCTCACAAATAATCATGTGGTGGCAGATGCCGATACAATTACGGTACAGCTTTCCGATGGCCGTAGTTTTCAAGGTAACGTGGTGGGTAGGGATTCCTTAACGGATTTGGCAGTTGTTAAAGTAGAAGCAAGCAAATTGCCTGTGGCAAGTTTTGCTAACTCAGATGAATTGCATGTTGGACAAATGGTTATAGCCATTGGAAATCCTTTAGGACAAGACAATACGGTGACGACTGGGGTGGTTAGTGCTGTGAACAGGGATCTATTAGTCGATCCTAGGGCTAACCGCTATTTGGAGAATATGATTCAAACTGATGCTGCCATCAATCCGGGTAACTCCGGCGGTCCGCTCATCAACCAGGGCGGCGAAGTCATTGGGGTAACAACCGCCATTATAGAAAGGGCGCAGGGAATCGGATTTGCCATACCGTCATCTACGGCTAAGGCCATTGGCGATCAAATAATTTCACATGGTAAACCATTGCGCCTAGGAGTTTTGGGCGGTTCTTTAACCCCGGCATTAGCCAAAAGCATCAGGGCCCAAACCAATTTAGAGCTTGCAGTTGATAGGGGTGCGTTTTTGACCAGAGTTCTTTCCGACACTCCCGCTGCCCAAGCCGGTCTAAGTCAAGGGGATATAGTGACCGCAGTAGATGGTCAAGAAATCGCGGGCATGAAAGAATTACGCGACGCGGTGCAAAACGCAGGTTTTGGAGGCAAACTCAGCCTAGACTTTTATCGCGGTTCAGAAAAGGTCAAGACTGAAGTACAACTTTAGAAGCAGGTACTAACCTGCTTCTTTTTTTTAGAGTATAGATGTGTTATGATATAATTGAAAATATGTATTTTTAGGTAAGGGAGTATGAAAATGTATGTAGTGTGCACGGATCATCTCGAACAAGCAATCGATGAATTTGTGGAAATCTATGAGACCCCTCCCGACCTTTATAAATTGGAGTCGGTTTCCTTAACAGATTGGAGTGCACCAACCCATTGTACTTTTTGCGAACGACCTCCAAAATACCTCATAGTGTAAAAAGGAGGGGATGTCATGAACGTTCGAATTATTGCAGTGGGTAAGATTAAAGAACCATATCTAACGCAGGGTCTAAAAGAATATTCCAAACGTATGGGAAGTTATGGTCGTTTCGAAATAAAAGAAATCAAAGAAGAGTCTTTTTCCGAACCTTTGAGTGCTAAAGAATTGGAACTCATTCTTTTACGTGAAGGCGAGAGGATTATTAGTGAACTTCGACCGCGTTCTTTGGTGATTGCTTTAGATCGATTGGGTCAATTATGGACTTCGGAAAAGCTCGCGGCTACGATGCAAAAGACTGCACTTCAAGGGATTAGTCATGTCGATTTTATCATAGGTGGATCCCTTGGTCTGCATTCGAATGTGTTAAAAAAGGCTAATCATTCGTTATCCTTTTCCAAATTTACATTTCCCCACCAATTAATGCGTTTGATTTTGATTGAACAAATATATCGCGCTTTTACTATTATTGCAGGAGAGCGTTATCATAAGTAACTTATTTCTACAAAACGAGGTGATTTGATGAGATGGAACAAGATTTCTGATGCGGTAATCCGTAGGTTACCACTATATCTTCGTGTTCTTGATGAATTATCTGTGGAGACCGATCAGGAGTTGATTTCTTCCCACGATCTAGGAGAAAAGGCAGGGGTAGGTTCGGCTCTTGTTCGTAAAGATCTAGCGTGGTTCGGAGAGTTCGGCAAACAGGGTGTAGGTTACGAAGTGGGTTTTTTACGAAATGAATTAAGGAAGATTCTCAATCTTGATCAAGAGATTCCCGTGGCTTTGGTAGGAGTAGGTAGCCTAGGAATAGCCCTTACCCGTTATCATTTAAAGCGTTTCGAAGAGGATAAAAGCTTTAACTTAAAGCAAGTTGCCCTTTTCGATATTGATCCCAAAAAGATTGGTACAATAGCCGAAGGCATCCCGGTTTTTTCCATTAGCGAGGCGGCGACTAAGGTAAAAGAACTAAATATAAATATGGTTATGATTGCCGTACCTGCAGAAGGTGCGCAAGAAGTGGCTAACGTGTTTATTAATGCCGGCATAAAAGGTATTCTAAATTTTGCACCCATTAAGTTAAAGGTACCGGACGAAATACACGTGGGCGATGCAGATTTTGCCTTAGAGCTACAGCGTTTAGCATATTATATTTAGTATAACAGACTAAAGGAGGACTACTCTTGGTTCAACAGATAGATTTGTTAGTTCTAGGCGGCGGTCCCGCTGGCTATTCTACTGCCATCAGGGCTAGTCAACTAGGAAAAACTGTGGTAGTGGCAGAAAAGGATTCAATCGGCGGCACGTGTTTAAATCGCGGTTGCATACCAACGAAGGCCTTACTGGAAAGTGCACAGTTTTATAGAGGTTTGGCAAACGCATCAAAGCATGGCGTTGCCCTTGATGTAAGTAATGTGGATTACGAGCGTGTTGTTGATAATAAAGATGAAACGGTTAGACGTTTAGTAAATGGTCTTCAATTTTTACTAGATAAACGTGAAATTAAAATTGTAAAAGGCGAAGCGCGCTTTAATTCGGAGAACGAGATTCAAATCGGAGAGGAAGTATTTCGACCCAATAATATTGTTGTGGCAACGGGAACCGCACCCACAGTAATTCCGGGATTAGAGCCAGATGGTAAATTGGTACTTAATAGCGACCAACTTCTTGATCAAAAAACATTGCCCAAGTCATTATTTATTGTGGGTGGTGGCGTTATAGGCTGTGAATTCGCCACGATTTTTGCATCTTACGGGGTTAAGGTAACTATTGTAGAACTGATGCCGCAGATTCTACCTCCGGAAGATAGAGAAATCAGTCAGGTCTTAACCAGAGAATTTAAAAAACGCAAAATTAAAGTACTCACAGGCGCGGCTGTAAAAAGCCTAATCCGCGGTGATGACAAAGTTACCGTTGAAGTTCATCAAGATAGCAAGGTTACAGAATTAGAAACGGATCGCGTATTAATTTCAGTGGGTCGTCAGGCTACCTTACCAGATGGATTTTCCGGAGAATTGGATTCCAGAGGATACATTAAGGTCAATAATTCATTTCAAACAAGTATACCTCATATTTATGCAGTGGGAGACATTATCGGCGGAATGCAACTAGCCCATTTAGCTTTCGAGGAAGGTTGGGCCGCAGTAAATAATATCTATGGTGAAAAAGCACGTCATAAGTGGTTTGTACCCAGTTGTGTGTATACTGATCCTGAGATTGGCTCTGTGGGATTAACTGAAGAGCAG
>DUPA01000240.1 GCA_012838515.1 Natronincola sp.
GAGCCTTGGGGTTCATCCAAGTTATTTTACCATCAATATCAGTTACAATGACCCCATCTCCGATGGAATCGAGCATTGCTCCATAGTACTCTTCGCGGGGGCTGATAATATTTTGCAACTGTACTCGGTCTGTTATCTCAATAGCCACTTCTAATCTGGCTAATTTCCCTTCCCAAATGATTGCCATGGTATGCGACTCAAACCAGCGCGCTAAATGGGCATTATAAACCTCTGATAACAAAACCCCGGTGGGATTACCTTGCTCATCGATTAGGGCCTGATTATTACAAAACCCACAGGGCTCAGAATGCCCATGGATCGCTTCATAACAGATTTGGCCCACTTGTAACCCAAATGCATCCTCGGCATATCTGCTTAAAAACAGAATCTCGTGAGTCTCCAGATCAGATATATATATAATCACCGGTAAACTCGCTAACATTTCCACATGATCGCTAGCATTCAGAAGCATACTAAGTCCTCCCCACTGCAACTGTTTACAATAGTAAACTTCTAGCTATCTTTTGCAAAGCCTTCTCAATCAGGCGTCCTAGCGCACAACACCTACACTTGGCACCATTCGCTCAAACATCAACCCTGGCAACCTTTTGCGATCCGCACCCCTAGTTAGTTGCCCATAGAGGTAATTTATTGTGGCCGAACCTCCACCGTCAAGATTTAAAGCGTCCTTCCAATTGTTTTTTTGGGCTAGCTTGGCAAGTTCAAGTAGGGTAACACCTGATGATTCCCCCCATGGCTCTTCCATACCTCTATTCACGGCCTCCACAACCATGACCTTAAACCTATTCTCATAATCCACACCAATTATGGTTCGGGCAGCTCTTGTTTGATCGATATCAAGGGCATAATCTGTGGGAACAATTCCATAATCAATTGTTTTTCCGTTTTCAACTTTTTTGGGGAAAAACTCTTCCGAGATCATACTATGGGTATTAAGAATTATCTTTCCGTCTTTTAGCAAAGCGGGACCGCATTGGATCGCCGTTCGATAAATTTCGCCTGAAGTAAAAGTATAGCTAATTTTTGTTTTCCATGGTTTACCCACAACTTCATTTTCCAGTAAAGACAAGACAAATCCGTTATGGGGAATCTCTGCCCCGCCACCAAATTTATAACCAACTATTGCCCGATCAATAATAATGAAATGAACGCGTTCTTTTTCCTGTGGACTCCGCGTTAATGTTCTTCCATGGACAGTTACTCCGCTAAAACGGGTATAAGTTGGTAACTTATTAAGATCCCACTTGCGTCCTAGAAATTCAAGTGTTAGCCCCTGTAAACTAACCTTCTTAATCTTGACTTCGTTTCTCTCATCGATTAATAAAGCAGAACGACCGTAAAGAGGTGGGCTTTCTATTACGCCACCTTCTATTTGTAAGTTATAAGCGTCGCCTAAAAGGGAAAAATCGCTTGTTATATCTTCTTCTTCAAAAAGAAAAAACGAGGTGTTAAATACCACCGGAAAACCCTTTTTACGCGCGTAAATAGACGGAAAACCCATTTGACCCACGGCTATAAGATCTTTAAGGGGATCAAAATTCTCGTAAACCTCTTCCATGGAAGTATCTGGTGCACCTTGGTAAACAGCAATTCTATCCTCTGCATACAAATGATCAATCAACTTCTGAGTGAATCGATCTGTTGGGGTAAATATGTTTTTTATTCGAAGTCGATTATCTTTAAAAATATAATTTTGAGAGGCAAATATTTGGCGTAAATGGGAGGTTATTATGGCATTTTTACTCAATAAGATCTGCTCAGAAGATTTTTTAAGGCAATGTAGATCTTGAAAAGATTCAAAGTGCTTGTAGCCGTCCCAAGCGACAATAACCGGGTTTTTAACTCCGCGCGATATGGCCTTTAAGTATCTTAAATGCGCAGCATCATGGAGCTTGGACTGCCTGCAGCCGGATATTCCCTTCTGAAACTGCACCCGATGAATATCTTGAATTGTCACTTCGGCAACATCATAAAAATTTTCATCGCCCCGATACTCTCTATGCCGCTTATAATCAAGGCCGGTAGCATTAAACATTGTTTGCCTCCCAAAAAGCACCTTTCGCGAAAGGTGCCTTACTTTTAGTTAATCTCTTCGTAAAAATGGGCCAATAGCAATAAAGTTAATGTTGAGCTAATAAAAACACCCAGTCCTAACGCTAACATACCCACTAAATTTAGGACCATCATAAGTAAAAGCCAAGTTAGAACCAAAGCGAAATTTCTCAAAACAAGACCGAGGCTACACTTGATTGTTCCCATGAGGGAAAGCTCTTCATCCACCATAACGAAGGGAACAAACATGAACAAAAGGGTTAGGATGATGCCGGGAACAATAAACAGATTAAAGCCCAGATATATTAAAAGAACAATTAAAATACTTACGGCAAAATGGGCTAATAATCGCTCAGACTCGGCGAAAAGTGTTTCAAAACTGATACGTTTGCCACGAACCAAATCTAAGGCAACGCGGGAATAACCAACCACCATGAGTAAAGCAAATACATATGTAGCCATCTTTAGGAAAAAAGCCACAGGAGGAAAATCATATGCTAAGGTACTTGCGATTGTGTTGCCCAGAATTATCGCCAGAAGAATAACGACTTGCACAATAACCAGAACCAAAAAATTTGATAGGGTCAGTCGAAACATGTCCTTTAAGATGGATAGATTGAAGATTTGAGCAATTTTTATTTTCTCTTCCACAATGAACTTATCATCTAAAGAGTCTAATGTCTCCTCTGTTACCGATTCTTCGGTCTTAGAAGTGATTATGGGTAGTTGAAGGTCAGCATGGCAGTGCTTGCAGCGCACGGCCTTTTCAGATACTTGTTTTCCGCAATAATGACATTCCTTTATTCTCTCCACTATTTTACTGGCACCCGGTTCAATATGTCTACAGTCGCAACCCTGTACTGCACACCCACCGTTATTATCCCAACAGTAAATATGGTGAGCTGTCTGACACTGGGCACATACTTTTACGCCTTCTTCAACATTAATAAAGCTATGACATACCGGACAATTTGGTTTAGTTGCAGCAGACATCTTTCCACCTCTTTTAAACTTTCAGAATTTACTTTTTATACTTCTACTGTAAATGGAAAGTACCTGCAAAATATGGTAAAAAAGACCCCTCAGTGAGGGGTCAAATATTATAGATTTCCTAAATCTTCTTCGAATTTTTTCGCCAATTGCTCCGGCCAATCGGAAAGGGCATCTAAACGTCCGAAGAAGAAACGTAAGGTGCTGGGCTCTTCGACGAATTTTAACCCGCCAATAAGCTTGCGATTCTCATAGAGCCAAGTAATGCGATCAATCGCGTACTTTAAGTGAGAGAGGGTGTATACTCGTCTGGGAACGGCTAGACGTAATAACTCAAGATCAGCCAAAGTTTCGTTGCCGTGTTCGTCCCTTTGTTCAGATATTGTACCCCGTTCCATACCCCGAGCACCGCTGGCAATGAAAAACGCCGCGGCTAAAGCGCCTGCAGGATATTCTTCTTGGGGAATGTGATCAACAAATGCCATGGCATTAATATGGCAGCCTAATCCGCCGGCGGGAGTAACAACGGGTACCCCGCGCTTTTCAAGTTCATCAACCATATAAGCGATGAATTGAGGCCCTTGGTTAATCATGTCCATATCCATGGTTTCTTCTAACCCAACGGCTATTGCTTCCATCTCCCGCACCGACATACCACCATAGGTTAAAAATCCTTCGTATAGCGGAATTAGTTCTCGCATTTTTAAGTAAACTTCTTCATTGCTTGTACAGATTCCGCCGCCGCGAGCACAACCTAGTTTACGTGCGGAAAAGTAGATTATATCGGATAAATCACTGATTTTACGTGTGATTTCTCTAATACTTAGGTCCTTGCATTGTTCTTCTCTTTCTTTCATAAAGTAGAGGTTATCCGCGAGCAAGCTGGCATCTAAAACCAATAGCAAGGAATTCCGGTCACAAATCTTTTTCACATCTGCTAAGTTTTCGAGGGAAAAAGGTTGGCCGCCAATTAGGTTGGTACCTGCTTCCATACGTACAAAAGCAATTTTATCTGCACCATGCTCATCAATTAATGCTTGAAGCTTATCAAGATCCATATTTCCCTTAAATGGATGTTTACTACTGGTATTAAGCGCCTCATCAATGTGGGGCTCAACCACTTTTCCACCATTTAAGGTGATGTGGGCTAAAGTTGTTGTGAAATGATAGTTTGTGGGTACGATCGTTCCCGGTCTGACCAATACTTGAGAAATAATGTTTTCGCAAGCCCGACCTTGGTGTGTGGGTAAGAAATAACTTGTCCCGAAAATTTCGGCGCATGTATCGTCTAGTTTGGTGAAAGTGTGAGAACCGGCATAACTATCGTCTGCCACCATCATGGCCGCTTGTTGCTTGTCACTCATTGCATTAACGCCACTATCGGTGAGCATATCAATGAAGACATCTGAGTTTTTCAAAAGAAAGGTGTTAAAACCCGCCTCCCTAATTGCCTCTAGTCTTCTTTGAACAGGCACTAGCTTGAGTTTTTGAACAATCTTTGGCTTATGCATCTCCAATGGAATGCTTTCCCCACTGTAAAAATTAATGTTACCCATCTCCATCACTCCTTCTGATTTTTCAAAACAAAAAAAGCCGTCCACATACAGGACGACTTCTAGCCGCGGTACCACCCGGTTTAATCTAAAATAGATTCACTTTAGGGAGCATCACCAATGGATTACTCCTGCAACCGTTAACGCCGGTATACGGCTCGACCTACTTAATTCAATCGGCGACTCCGGGGTGTAACTTCGGCTTCAAGCAATTACTGAGTTTCACCAACCCTCAGCTCTCTACAAACTAATCTTGAAACTTACTTTTTCCCTTTCAACGTCTTTCTTCGTTTAAGTTAATAATAGTATAGGTGATTAGTTCCAGTTTGTCAATGGTCTAATCACCTTAGGTATCTTCTGAAGATTCTAATCTCTCATTACCAAAGCCATTATGGCTTTTTGTACATGCAATCTGTTTTCGGCCTGATCAAAAACTGCTGACTGCAGTCCTTCCATGGCTTCTTCCGAAATTTCTTCTCCTTTATGCGCGGGCAAGCAATGGAGAATGATGGCATCGTCATTTGCATGACCCATTAGTTTGTTATTAATTTGATAGCCGCTAAAGATCCTTTTTCGCTCCAGCATCTCTTCTTCTTGACCCATACTTACCCAAACATCGGTATAAACTGCTGAGGCACCTTTTACTGCATCCTTCGGCTCCCTTACAATCTCAATATTCGACCCGGTATCTTTGCCCACTTCTTTCGCATAACTCACAAGTGAAGCAGGGGGTTCAAAACCTTCCGGGCAAGCAATGGAAAAATCTAAACCAAATTTAGCGGCCCCGATCATTAAGGAATTGGCCACATTATTGCCATCACCGATGTAGGCGATTTTAAGACCTTCTAATTTATTAAACCGTTCTAGAATAGTTAAGTAATCTGCCATGGCTTGGCAGGGGTGATATTCGTCTGTGAGACCGTTAATAACAGGTATGCTACCCCACTTAGCCAACTGCTCCACATCATCTTGGGCGAAGGTGCGAATCATGATTCCATCTAAGTAGCGGGAAAGAACCCGTGCTGTGTCGGCAACAGTCTCTCCACGACCTAATTGAATATCTTGAGTGTTTAGAAACAGAGGCATTCCACCTAGTTGATAAATACCCACTTCAAATGAAACTCTAGTTCTTGTGGAAGACTTAGCGAAGATCATACCAAGAGTTTTGCCTGATAAAACCGTCTGAAGGCGATTGAGTTTTAGACTTTTCGCCACCTTTAAGATATATAAAAGTTCCTCTGTTGTGTAGTCCTGTAAAGTTAAAAAATCTTTACCTTTAAAACTATTTCCGAGGGATGAATTTAGCAGTTCGTTCAGTTCTGCCATGAGAACACTTCCTTTAAATTAGTTTAGCTGACCAAGTAAGAACCTAAGACTGTAGGGATTCAAAAACCTCTTCTAAAATTCGAAGACAGGTGTCCACATCGTCTTTTGAAATTGTCAAGGGTGGTAAGAAGCGTAGTACCTTTTCCCCTGCGGTTAAGATCAAAAGGCCTTTTTCCCTTGCCGCAGCCACATATTCGCCTGCGGGAACCGCCAGTTCAACGCCTAATAAAAGGCCTAAACCACGCACATTTTTGATTACCGGCCATTTTTGCGCAAAGTTTTCTAGCTGTTCTTTAAAGTAATTACCAACATTGGTACAGTTGTCAATTAAACCATCTTCTATTACTTCGACCGATGCTAAAGCGGCCGCGGTGGCAAGTGGATTGCCGCCAAAAGTCGAAGCATGATCCCCCGGCACAAAAGTGTTAGAAGCACGCTCACCGGTTAACATGGCACCGATTGGAAAGCCGCTGCCGAGGGCTTTAGCTAAGGTTACTATATCGGGTTTTATACCATAATGCTGAAATGCAAACATCTTACCTGTGCGCCCAATACCTGTTTGCACCTCGTCTAAAATAAAGAGTAGATTTTCGTCAAGCACAAGCTTCGCTATACCTTCTAGATAACCTTGGGGAGCAGGGTGCACCCCTCCTTCACCTTGTAAGGGTTCTAGCATGATGGCAACCGTCTGAGCCGATACGGAGTTTTTAAGTGCCTCTAAATCACCGTAGGGTACGACTTTAAAACCCGGTACCAAAGGCTCAAATGCTTCTTGGTACTTGCGCTGGGCTGTTGCTGATAAGGCACCTATGGTTCGACCATGAAAAGAATCTTTGGCCACAATAATCTCGAATGCGCCGTTTTTATTTTCTTTGCCCCATTTACGGGCCAGCTTAATTGCCCCTTCGTTTGCTTCTGCACCACTATTGCAGAAGAAGGCTTTTTTCAAGCCACCGGCAACACACAATTTTTCTGCTAACAATGCTTGATTTGGAATTTGAAACAAATTAGAGCAGTGCAGCAATTTTTCCGCTTGTTTTTTGATGGCATCAACAACCTTGGGATGGCAATGTCCTTGACTTGTGACGGCTATTCCACCTATAAAATCCAGATAACGGTTCCCATCAGCATCCCAAAGATAACAACCTTCACCTTTGACGGGCGCGATTGGTAACCGCCCGTATGTGTGCAAAATATATTTATCGGCCAAAGCTACTACCTGTTCATTCGTCATTTGTTTCCTCTCCTTTGTTTTCATCCATAACTACCATTGTTCCAATTCCTTTGTTCGTGAATATTTCCAAAAGAATGGAGTGTAGTTTTCTTCCGTCGATTATATGGGTTCTTCCAACACCTTTTTTCAAAGCACTAATGCAAGCCTCCACTTTAGGAATCATTCCCTGTCCGATTTTCCCTTGGGCGATTAACTCCTTTGCTTTAGCAATCGTCAAAGATGAAAACAACGAGGTGGGATCGCTAAAGTCTTCATAGATTCCTTCCACATCAGTGAGTAAGATGAGTTTCTCCGCGTTTAGGGCTCCGGCTAACATGCCCGCGACCAAGTCGGCATTTATGTTATAACTTGCACCATCTTCGCCAACTCCCACTGAAGAAACGATGGGAATATACCCTTCGCGATTTAAGGTGTGTAAAAGTTCGGGATTAACCAGCTCAACATCTCCGACGAAGCCAAGGTCAACGTCACTTTCGTGTTTTTTTGCTTTAATTAAGTTTGCATCTTTACCGTTTATACCTACGGCTTTACCTCCATAACCATTAAATAAGGTAACCAGATCCGTATTTACTTTTCCGATTAAGACCATCTGGGCAATTTCCATTGTTTCGGAGTCCGTTACCCTTAAACCGTCTATGAATTGTGGTTCTTTGCCCAAGCGTTTCATCATATTCGATACCTCAGGGCCGCCGCCGTGAACCACAATGGGGTTTAGTCCGATAAATTTAAGAAGAACCAAATCCTGGCATACAGCTTCTTTAAGTTCCTGATTAATCATGGCATTGCCACCGTATTTAACCACTATGGTGGAACCATAAAAACGTCTAATAAATGGTAAGGCCTCTATTAATACACCTGCTTTATCAACACTTGTCATTGCGATCACCCCTTATGTTCTGTAACTTGCGTTTATTTTTATATAATCAAATGTGAGATCGCATGTCCAAGCTGTCGCTTGTGAACTTCCGCTTTGTAAATCCACTTTAAGAATGATCTCAGAATTACTTAAAATCTCCTTCGCCTGCTCTTCACTGAAGTCGATGCCCCGACCGTAGTCTCCCACTTGCAAATCACCTAAGTAGATTTTCACTTTATCGGGATCAAAGTCTGCTCCGCTATACCCCGCGGCGCAGATTATTCTGCCCCAATTAGCATCTTCGCCGAATAATGCGGTCTTAACTAAATTTGAACCGGCGATGCTAAGCGCTACTTTGCTGGCGACTTCATCCGTACTTGCACCCACAACTTGAACTTCAACAAATTTTGTTGCGCCTTCGCCATCTTTGGCAATGGCTTTCGCAAGTTCCGTTGTTACCTGAAGGAGTGCTTCTGAAAATTTGGCGAAATCACTATTTTCTTCGGTGATTTCTTTGTTATTTGCTTCACCGTTGGCTAAGAGCAATACGGTGTCATTTGTACTTGTATCACCATCAACTGTAATCATGTTAAAGCTTTTAGCCACCGCAGAGCTAAGGGCTTGTCTCAGAAGGTTTGTGCTTATGGCCGCATCGGTTGTAATGAAAGCTAGCATGGTGGCCATATTCGGATGAATCATACCCGAACCTTTGGCAATACCTCCAAGACGAACTTCTTTGCCATCAAGTTCAAACTTAACGGCATATTCTTTGGAAAATGTGTCAGTTGTCATAATTGCCTCTGCAGCATCTTTGCCTCCATCACCGGAGAGCTTAGGCACGATTTTTTCGATGCCGGAAGCTATCTTATCCATGGGAAGGTTTACTCCAATCACACCCGTGGAAGCCACTAAAACTTCTTCTGTTTTGCAATTAAGATTTTGGGCTACTATAGAAGCCATCTTTTTTGCATCTTGTAGTCCTTGTTGACCTGTGCAAGCGTTGGCATTACCGCTATTGATTATTATCGCCGAAAATTGATCACTGACCTTAAGGTGTTCTTGGCAAACTTTTAATGGTGCGGCTTGCACTAGATTTGTAGTGAATTGACCGGCAACTTTTGCAGGCGTAGTAGTTGCGATTAAAGCCATATCAGGCTTGACTTTCTTTATTCCCGAATGGAGACCGGCAGCCTTAAAACCTTTTGCAACCGTAACTCCCCCTTGTATCTTTTTCATCATGTTACCTCCTATGGATACATGGCCGGCTGGTCTATTCCGAGTTTCTCATCCCAGTCTGCCATGATGTTCATGTTTTGAATTGCTTGGCTTGCGGCGCCCTTTGCAAGATTATCTATGGCCGCTACCACCACTGCCCTATTAACCCTTGGATCGAAACGTACACCGAGCTCACAAAAATTTGAACCAAGCACATTTTTTGTTTGAGGCAAACGATCCTTTGTTAGTACCCTGATAAAATATTCGTCTTTATAAAATTCTTCATAAAGTTTTGTAAGCTGTTCAGTTGAACTTACATCTTTTAGTTTTAAGGTAATGGTGCTTAAGATTCCGCGGACCGCGGGAACCAAGTGCGGTGTAAATGTAATCTTTAATTCTTCTCCCGCTAAGGCACTTAACTCTTGTTCAATTTCGGGCACGTGGCGATGGGTGCCTACACCATAGGCAAGACAATTATCCGCTGCATGGGGAAAATGATACAATGCTCCCTCTCCTCGACCGGCACCCGATACCCCCGATAATGAATCAATTACAATTGTGTCTAAATCGGCTAATCCTGCTTTCATTAAAGGGGCAAGACCAAGAATTGCACTTGTTGGGTAACATCCCGGATTTCCCACCAGGCTAGTGTTTTTAATATCTTTTCGATGGATCTCAGGTAAACCGTAAACTGCCTCACTCATATATTGTGGAGCCTTGTGTTCTATTCCGTACCATTTTGTATAAATATCAAGATTCTTAATTCTAAAGTCTGCTCCAATATCAATAACTTTTTGACCGTTTTTTAGTAATGGTTCAACCAGATTGTGGGCTACTCCGTGTGGAACAGCCAAGAAAACTAAATCGCAATCATCCATATCGGTTGTGTTAACAAATTTTAATGGCAAATCAGGCAGCGAAAGGGATGGAAAGACCTCACTCAATGGTTTGCCCACATGGCTTCTTGAAGCGATTGCCCTTATTTTAGCCCTTGGATGACGAGCCAAAAACCTCATTAGTTCTCCCCCGGCATAACCTGAAGCTCCAACAATTCCAATATTCCACATAATTTATGCCCTCCTTGCAAATCTTAGTATAATTATACTACCATAATGTATAAAATCAACCCCAAATAGATAAGTTCTACAAAAGTTTTTCTCTTTATTACAAATAAAACACAAGCACAAAGAATAGAAAAAAATCATCACCTAGGATTTACCTAAATGATGATTCAATTTAAAATTATACAGATGGATCAGGTACGCGAGGGAATCTTTCAGCGAAATGGTAATATAATTAATTATGGCGTGTTTATTTACCCTATATTAAAACCAGGATCTATTTCTGATTTCTTTAAAGCTTATGCTTTGGATTTTTTCCCTGACTTCTAATATGGATCCGGCGTTTACACTTAATTCATCAATACCCATGGCAAGAAAAGTCTCCGTTAACGAAAGATCTGCGGCCGCTTCTCCGCAAATTCCCACTTTTATGTTTTCCCTATGCGCATTTTCAATAGTTTGCTTAATTAGGCTTAAAACCGCGGGATGACGTGGATTGTGCCAATGGGCTACCTTTGCGTTCATCCTATCAGCTGCCATTGTATATTGGGTTAGGTCATTTGTTCCTATGCTGAAAAAGTCAACTTCTTTGGCAAGTTGATCAGATATGATGGCGGCCGCGGGGATTTCGATCATTATGCCGATTTTAACATCGGGACTAAAGGGAATATAATCTTCGATCATTTCTTGTTTGACTTCTTCCACGATTTCTTTAGCCTGTTTCACTTCATCTAAAGTTGAAATCATGGGAAACATTATTCCTAAACTGCCATGGGCACTAGCCCTTAGCAGTGCTTTTATTTGCGTTTTAAAAACATCAGTTTGTGTTAAACTTACGCGAATTGCCCTGTATCCTAGGAAGGGGTTGTTTTCTTTGGGAATATGTAAATAAGGAACTTCTTTGTCGCCTCCGATATCAAGTGTGCGAATGGTTACCGGTTTACCTCTCATCTTTTCCAGTACAGCCCTATATGCCCTGTACTGCGTCTCCTCGTCAGGTGGAAGTTGGCTATCCATGTATAAAAACTCACTACGAAACAGCCCGATTCCTTCGCCGTCATTTTCTAAAACTGTGTCTACTTCTTCGACGGCACCTATGTTTGCAGCAACCCGAATTTTTACGCCATCTTTTGTAATGCTTTCGGTGCCTATTAGTTTTTGCAGTTTCTTCCGCTTAGCCATATGACTTGCTCGTAATAATTCCCACGTGTCTTTAGTTTCTTGATCAGGATTAATAATCACAGCTCCATTCGTTCCATCAACTATTACTTCATCATCTGATTGAATTGTTTCCAGAAGATTATCAATACCCACAACTGCCGGAATCTGCATGGTTCTTGCTAAAATAGATGTATGGGAGGTTGCACCGCCTTTTTCGGTTAAAATGCCTAATATATTTTCCCTCTCCATTTGCACAGTATCCGATGGCAATAAATCCTTAGCCACAAGGATCGATTTTTCAGTCAATCTAGCCAGCGATGGTTCCTCATTTCCGGTTAGGATAGATAAAAGTCTTCGACAGATATCAATGATATCATCCACTCGTTCCCTTAAATACGGATCTTTCATGCTGGAAAAGTGGGCAACGTATTGATCCTTCACATATGCAACGGCATATTCTGCATTCACTTTGTGGTCAGCAATGGTTCCTTCGATATCATCTATAAAATCTTGATCATCTAACATCATCTGATGAACTTTAAAAATAGCTGATTCGTCTTCACCAATATTGATCCGTGCTTTTTCTTGTAAATTTGTAAGCTGACTAATGGCCTTTAATCTGGCATAGTTTACTCTTTGAATTTCCAGCTCAATCGAGTCAACAGATATTTTTTCAATAACTTTATTAGTATCTTTTTTGATAAATACCTTACCTATCCCAATACCCTTTGAGGCACCAATGCCTTTTATTATTGCCATTAATCTAACCCCCTTCATACTCATACTTAAGTAAAGGAAGGCAAAAACCTTCCCTATATTTACAGGTATACCCCAGTCCTTTCCATTTTAACACAGATAAAAGCGAAGGCACAAGTCCCGGTCATTTTTTTGCTTTTTATTA
>DUPA01000018.1 GCA_012838515.1 Natronincola sp.
AAATTTAACTGATTTTAGCTTGTCATCTAGAATCTTGGCAAATGCACCATCGTTTTTGGAGGGTCTTCCGACACCTGGAGTACCTTGCGGTTTTACCGGTTGAATGGGTAATCCCCTTGGAATTTGAAAATGCTCACTCATTCGTGTTCTGCCCCCTCCCTAATGGCAACTATTTCGCCAAAATCGTAGAGCTTTCCATCTACTGTGATTTGTGGCCAGCCATTTTTAAACTGAACTCCGCTTACAATACCGAAAAGGTTATTACCATCATTGGTAAAGAGTTCAACTTCTTTGCCAATCATTTGCGTCGCCTGGCTTAAGGCGGTGAGTTTTTGCTGCGATGACATCATTTCACCCATATTGGTATTGAGGTTTTGCATCTGCTCTAAACTACTAAATTGAGCAAGTTGTGCAATAAACTCTTTATCTTCCACGGGATTGATCGGATCTTGATGCCTTAATTGAGTAATCAAAAGTTGTAAAAATTGATCTTTACCTAAAGCACTGGGATCTCTTGATTGGGCGTCTTCGCGATCTTCTCTCATCTTCTGATACTGAGCCGTTGTTCCCACATTATTTACGTACAAGCTATTCACCTCCTTACACTTTCAAGTCCACTTGATTCCATGGAGTTCTACTCAGATAGGTAGATTTCCCTTCGTTGGTGATTGTTCCGCTAGCCCGCATTGTAGTTCGTTGATGAAATTGTCTTGGCCTAGAAAATGGTTGTTCATCTTGCCCTTTGTTTTCGAACCCAATGTGTACCATCATTTCGCCCACCTGCGCTCCTTGCTCTTGGAGTGCTGTATGGAGCTGAGGTAGCTGGCTTGCAATGATCTCTTTTACAGCTTCATTTTCCACAATGAATTCAGCAACCATTATGCCTCTTTCAAGGGACAGCTTTATCTTCATGTCACCTAAATGGTCAGGCTTAAGCTCAATACGAACTTCACTACGATCCTCTTGAATTAACGTTTGAATGCTTTCCGCTATTTTGGGCAGCGCATTCTCTTCCTGCAAATCTAGAATCTTTCGACTGTAATCTGTGGTTTCGGTTAATTCTGTAATGAAACTGTCTGTTTTGTACGGATTTTCGAGTGTTCGCACATCACCTAACTCAAAGGTTGGTTTGCGCTCCCTGCTGGGAATTATATCCTTAGAAAGGGTAGGTTCCTTATCATCCAACTTATCGACTTTGCCGCTTTGAATCTTTGGATTTTCACCGAATTGAATAGGCTCATTTTCATCTTCTGCCATCTCCGCAACGAACGGCCTAGTAGGTGCGTAGTTTCTAGGTATCTCCACTTTCACATTTGACTCGGTACTTGTAGAGTCAATCTTTGGAATAACCTCGGGATCCATAGTGCTTTCCTCAAACTGAATCTGTTCCGGATTTTCTTCATTAAAACTTAGGAAGTTTTCTTCAAGCAGTGTTACAGGTTCAGATTCTGAGTCTAAATTATCTACAAGTTGATTTTGAGATACTTGTTTCAACTGCCTTAGTGTAGGTTTCTTTGCTATATCGATTTCTTCGGGAAGACCCTTATCCCGC
>DUPA01000241.1 GCA_012838515.1 Natronincola sp.
CTGCAATACTTTTCACCTTTTGTTAAAGTTTTCTACGATTTTCCCAAAGTAGACAGAAAAACAAACATAAAAACAGCCCCACATCAATGATGTGGGGCTATAGTTAAATCCATTAATTATTCAGCTAAAGTTACCTTAATGGTAATCGCTTCTTCTTTTGCCTCAATAACAAATTCAAAGACTTTCTCATCTTCATTATAGACCCCTAATGGGGGTTCTAACGTAACCTTAGTGGCATCAACATCTTTTAAAAGTGCGGCATCAAATTTTGTAGTTTCGTTTTTCTTGACTCTCTTAACCATGTCTTTCTTTACAAAAACTTCCTTGGCATCCCCGGTCCAGTTAACTTTCACTTTACCAAATGGCCATAGGGCACAACCGGATAACATAACAGCAACAAGCACAACAGCAGTTAGTAACATTAAATTTCTTTTCATTAATACTTGCACCTCCGAAATGTTTTTATGAATTTTTCCCCCGATTGATCGTGGGCAAACCAATTAATTACTAGGTAGTGTTCTTCCACCCCTAGTTTTATTTTGATCCGCCCCCTTTCTCCGAGGATTCTCACGCAGGGCTTTATATAATGACCCTAAGACATGAGTTAACTTCTATGATATGGATCTTTCTCCACATTCAAACAAAATCCTGCACATTAGTGAAAAAAGAATCAACCTCTTTTCTCTTTTAACACTTTTCTCCTAGTACCATTTGTTCTTGTAGGTAGCAAGTACAAATTTCTTAAAAGTTCGATATTTCAAAAGCTAGCCAACGTGGTCAAATTGGCCTGAGTGAAAACTTGCATAAATACCCTTCGTCTCTAGGAGTTCATTATGCCCACCTCGCTCACGCACCTTGCCTTCTGTAAGCACTACGATCTGATCGGCATGGCGGATTGTTGATAAACGATGGGCAATAATCAACGTCGTTCGATCCTTCGCTAGCTCATTTAGGGCCGCCTGAATTTCTTGTTCAGTTGCGGCATCTAGGGCCGAAGTTGCTTCATCTAAAATCAAGATCGGCGGGTTCTTCAAAAACACCCTCGCAATCGATATTCTTTGTTTTTGACCACCGGAGAGCTTAACCCCCCGCTCACCTACGTATGTGTCATAACCATCGGGAAGAGAAACGACAAAATCATGAATTTGCGCCTTCTTAGCAGCTTCGATCATTTCCTCTTCAGAAGCGGTGGGATAACCATAAAGAATATTCTCTCGAATTGAACCTGTAAACAAAAATACATCCTGTTGCACAAGTCCGATCTGCAAGCGAAGAGAACTCAATGTCACATCACGAACATCATGACCATCTATTAAGATTTGACCTCCGGTTACATCATAAAAGCGCGGAATCAGATGGCAAAGTGTTGTCTTACCTCCACCCGATGGTCCCACAAAAGCGGTTGTGCTACCGGCAGGAATATTCAAAGATACATTTTGCAAAACTTCGGCACTTTCATTGTATTGAAAAGAGACATTTTTAATCTCAACATTACCTTTAACCGCGGGTAAATCCCTGGCTTTCGGTTTATCGGTCACCGACGGGGCAACCTCCAATAGCTCCACAAAACGTTCAAACCCGGTCATACCCTGTTGAAACTGTTGTGTAAAAGAAATCAAACGTCTGATTGGTTGCAAGAAGAAACCAATAAACATTAAATAGGCGGTTAAGTCAGCCAAATCAATATAACCTTTGAACATAAAGATAGAACCTGCAGCTAAAACAGAAACATTCAAGATATTAGTTAAAAAATCAAGACCAGATGAATACGTTGCCATTGCTTTAAATGCCTTATAGCGGGAAAACTTAAAAGCACTATTGGCATTATCAAAACGAACCTTCTCGTGTTGCTCATTAACAAAACTTTGGGCAACACGAATACCCGAAAGACTATTTTCCACATCGGCATTCACATCGGCAATTTTCTTTCGTTCGAGCTTAAAGGCTTGGTTCATGGCGGTACGTCTAGTATAAGCATACCAAGCAATAACGGGAATAAAGAAAAAAGTAATTAAAGTAAGTGCCACATTAATTGTCATCAAATAAATAAACGAACCAATTAGCATAAGTGAAGCAATGAAGATGTCTTCAGGTCCGTGGTGAGCAAGCTCGGAAATGTCGCGTAAATCATTAACAATTCTGCTCATTAAATGACCCACTTTGGTATTGTCAAAAAAGCGGAAATCTAAAGTTTGTAAATGGGTGAACAAATCCTTCCTCATTTGGTATTCCATATTCACACCCATAACATGCCCATAATACTCAACAAAATATTGACCGCCTAAACGAATCAGATAAAAGCCAACCATGGCGATGGACCATAAAATTACGGCCCTTAAGTTTTGATTAGGAATGAAATCCTTCATGAAAAGCCTTGTTATAATGGGGAAAAGCAAGTCTAGAACAGCAATAACACTTGCGGCAAACATATCAGCAAAAAACAGCTTCTTCTCAGGTTTGTAATACGATATAAATCGGCTAAGGTTACTCATAGATTATTCAAAAACCTTTCTATTTTTTACTCATGTAATATTTAATTATATACCACCCATTAATTTTCTTCTACCCCTTCACAACGGCAACAGTCTTCAATTTTAGTAACGGCTTGACCAAGTCGGCTTGTTGGGTCATAACATCATCTATATCCTTATAGGCTTTGTAATATTCCTCGGCCGTGTCGCCACGACGTCTTTTTCCTAAAATAACACCTTTTTCTTTAAAGTCAGCCAAGACCTCATCAACATTAAACTGACGAACAGCTTCCTTACGTCCCATAACTCTACCTGCACCGTGGCTTGCAGAATTAAAAGATTCCGGGTTACCAAGCCCTTCCACAATATAAGAATAAGAAGCCATGGCTCCGGGAATGATGCCGAATTCACCTTTGTTCGCCCTAATAGCCCCTTTTCGATGTACCCACACATCCTTGCCAAAATGTTTTTCGCAAGCCGCATAGTTGTGATGGGCGTTCACTTCCATGGTAATCTTAATATCGTCTATACCTGCAAAACGCTTTAGCCCTTCAAAGACGATATCCTGTACCCTCCCTATAATCAAAGCACGGTTATGCTTGGCAAATTCCAATGCGAAGTTCATCCAGCCAATATAGCCCCGCGCTTCTTCTGAATTAATGGGTAAATACGCTAAATCGAATTGCGGAGGGACGGTGGAGACCATTTTCTTGTTTAAAGTTTTAGCAAGGCGGTTAAAGTAGTTGGCGATCTTATAACCGAGATTTCTAGAACCTGTATGCACCATAATACCCAAAAAGCCTTCTTCATCTTCTTGCAATTCTATAAAATGATTTCCCCCACCTAATGTGCCTATTTGGTAATGGGCTTCATCAATTTTAGGTAAGTGCTTTACCCCATAATTATATAGCTGTTTTACCGGATAATTATTTAGAAATTCCGATTGTTGTTTTTGTTTGTGATGTTCAAAGCCTTGGGGAACACTACGCATTATTTGACCCACAAAATATTGGGCCAATGAACCGTTAGGTGTCTTTGTTTCCCTCAACACTTTAATAGGAACATTAGTGTGGATAAAACCCATGCCGCAGCCAATGTCTACACCAACAGCATTGGGGATAATAACCTCTGAACTTGCAAAGATCCCTCCGATCGGCATGCCATACCCTGTGTGCGTATCTGGCATTAGGGCAATATGCCGAAAAGCAAACGGTAAATTAGATAGATTTAGCGCCTGTTGAAGGCATGTCTCATCCAAGTCATCCTCATTGGGCAACCACACCTTGATAGGAACCAATTGTTCAGAGTCATTAAAAATAGTAAACATTGTTACCTCCCATTCAAATAATCTAAATTAGCCAATTCCAAACCCAAATTCTCCACAATTTTCATGCCGTCTTCCATACCCTGATCAACCCCTTCCGGATGATGGGCATCGGAATTAACAACGACAGTAACATTATACTCCGCGGCAAGCTCCCAAAACTTTAGCCATGGGTAGGCGGTTCGAACACCTTGTGGTGTATTAATAACCCGCGTCACTAGACCATTTCCGTTGATTTCAAGCGGTAGTTGCAGTTTCGCTGCAGTTTGCAAGATATCACGGGACGCGGCAATTGTGTTTTTATCCCAATTTAAATACGTTAAACCGAATAAATCGGGGTGAGCAACGAAGGCAAATAAACGCGATTCCATTGAATCAATTAAATGTTTAGTGTATGCCGCCAATTTGTTCCCATCACCCACATCCATGTGGGCACTTAGGAATCTACCTTTGTAAGGGAAAAAGTGACTTCCCAAAACGAGATAATCAAACTCGTAATCGCCCAGTAATTCCTGGGCATAAAAATTATGATATTCTTTTGTCCATTCGCATTCCATCCCTTTTAAAATGGTAAGTTCGGGATACCGGGTTTTTGCATGTGTGATCGCTTCCACATATTGAGGTAGTTCCGCGTAGCTCATGCGCATGGTTATCCAACGATCATCGGGCAAAGCCGTGTGATCGGCCATCCCCAGCAAACTAAAACCTTTATTTATAGCCGCTTCGGCATAATCAGCCACATCACCATGGGCATGTTTGCATCGAAAAGTATGTGTATGATAATTTTTCACCTGATTAACCTCCATCACCCTTTGATTATACTTTACTATTATGATAGAGAAGACGCAAATTTTTCAGGTTGTATAACAAAAAGATATTAGATAAAATTAATTGTGACCTTATTGGTCGCCCAATCGCAAGATTGTTAGAGGGGGTGTAATGGATGTTTAATTTGGAATTTGCTTTAAGGGTGATTATCTTATTGGCATCTTTGGTCTTGATAAGTCTATTTTATAGATTTTTGGGCAAAAAAGTCACGCATTTTTTTGAGTTGCGCGAAGCTAACTTTATTATAAATTTCCTTTCAATAATCCTTGGCGTAATAACCCTTTTTGTCTTCTTTTTCGTCTACGTATATTACGGCTTCGGCTACCAACCCGATATCTATCGTACGGGCCATAGGGGAACAAATAAAGTTGCCTTCACTTTTGATGATGGACCTAGCGAAGAATTTACACTTCCAATTTTAGATATCCTGGAGGAAAATAATGTGCCGGCAACATTTTTCATGGTAGGGAGCCATGTGGAGAAATTCCCCGAAGTTGCTCGCAAAGTTGCAAAGCAAGGCCATGCCATAGGAAATCACACACAAAACCACCGCAATCTTCCCACCTTATCAACCATTGATCTACACAAAGAATTAGTTGAAGCCACTGCAATTATCACCGAGACCACGGGGGTGTATCCTAGCTTCATGAGACCTCCAAGGGGCATGTATGATGGACGTTCTCGTAGATTAGCCAAACTTTTAGGTCAAGAAATCGTTCTTTGGTCAATTTCAACCAGGGATTGGAGATATGGCGTCACCGCTAATTACATTACACGATTTGTAGATACTAAAGTACAAGGGGGAGACATCATTCTTTTTCATGACAGCGGAGCCTTGCTTCGAAGTGAAGGAGGAGATCGAACAGCCACCGTTCAGGCACTTCCGGATGTGATAAATATTATAAGATCCAAAGGATTAGAAATTGTAGCTTTGGAAGAACTTTTGCATAATGCACCTGCAGAGGCTTTCCCCCAAATTGATCGCCCTGAATAAGGAGAACACAACATGAAGATTATTAAGGGATCTGTTTACGATTGCAGACAAATAGCGCAAGTGTATAGCGAGGCTTTTCCCGAAAGCGTTGATCTTTTCTTCAAAAGTAAATCTAAAACCCAACTTTTAGATTTACTTGAACATAGCTTTATGCTGATCTTCTTTTGGGGAGGACAGGCCTTTATTGCCCAAAATGAAGCAGGCGAGGTTAAAGGTTACTGCTTATACATTTCAAAATATCTTAGTCGCGAAAAGCGTAATTACAAAGCACTAATACGTATCATTCCACGATTTGTAGGTAAGATTTCCTTAAAAGAAATTTCGTTACTACTCCGCAATAAACTGGTTTTGGTAAAGACTAGGAAAGGAAAACATCGGACCTCGGCGCAAATTGTATCTATCGCAGTAGTTTCAAGCGAACAAGGAAAAGGATTAGGACGCACCTTGTTAGAAAGTGCCCTAACCCAAATGGACAAAGAAACTGTGGGCTTAAATGTACGGGCCCAAAATATAAATGCAAGATCTTTATATGAAAAAGTAGGTTTTAGGAAGTTCGGCTCTTCCACGGACCTTTCGGGCAAATGGATCTCCATGGTCAAAAAACCCTAAGGCTTCCGCGTTTTCCGACTTAACAAAAGTGCTCTTTTTGCACTAATTCGTTTCTTCATCTCTTCTGTTTTATCTAGATCAGTTTCCACTTTGAGCACTTTTTCATCTTGTAATAATATCTTTAGCCATAAGCCCTCCCTAATTCCTGAAGGTAGGTCTTTTATGGGCACATTCAGTTGCCTTTGTTCTTCACCGACCAATAAAACGGCGATCTTACCATCCACAATCCGATCAATCACTGCTTTCTTCATACTGTTCTTCACCACCCTTTACAAAGGCTAGATTTTGCTTCTTAATATCTGCTATCCTCTGCTTGCCTAAACCGGGCACGCGAATTAGATCATCTAAACTTGTAAAAGGACGTGTTTTCCTAAGTTTAATGATTTCCTCAGCCCGTTTTTCGCCAATATGAATAATTCTCTGCAATTCAAGGGAACTGGCGGAATTTAAATCAACTGCCCCGCCCAATAACTCACCATGGTGCATAGTGGTCACTTCGTATCCTTTTCCATCAGTTCGAAAAGTAATACTCCCATGAATATCGGTGCCGTAAAGCTTTATACCCGCATTCATAATTCGTCCAACTATCTCAGGATGGGGGTGACCGTAAATATTTTGTGCTCCGGCAGAATACACAGCTACTTCAGGAGCGATCATTTCCAAAAAATCCGACGAAGTGGATGTTCTAGAACCGTGATGGCCCAATTGTAAAATTTGGGCATCTAGCGCCAAACCACTGAGAACCATTGTCCTCTCAGTATTTTTCTCGGCATCACCCGTAAATACAAAGGTAATATCACCATATTTAACCCGCAGTACAATGTTTGTATCATGAAGATCATCACTGATATGCGTAGGATTTAAAACCTCCAAGATAAGATCTCCATAACTAAAGACCTGACCTCGCCGGGGCTCGTAATAAATCACATCGGAGGCAAGAAGTGCGTCAAGAACACTTTCAAACAAAGGTGTGGTGTGTTCGTAGCCTGACATCCAAACTTCATATACAGGAAATATGGTTAATACTTCAACCAATTGCCCAATATGATCGGAATGGGGATGCGTAATAACGATTAAGTCAACATTCTCCACACCTAGACGTCGCAAATGATCTATAACATCAAAACGTCCCACATCTCCCGCGTCAATCAACATGGTAAAATCAGAAGTTAATAGCAAAGTAGCTTCTGCTTGTCCCACATCTAAAAAATGAACCTCTAATATTTCGTTACCAAAACCAATGGCGGGAAATATTATAAAAAGAACGAGTAAAAAAGCTATAAGCTTAAAGTGCCGCACCTTCATTTTACGGCCTCCTAATATCTATCTTTTAGACGCAATAAAAACTTCTGCATAATCGGTGCAGCAACTTCTCCCCCCACACCACCGTTTTCGACTAAAAGGGCAAAAGCAATCTTGTGTCCGTCGGGCAAAGACACATGTCCGGCAAACCAAGCATGGTTGCCACCACCTTTTATCTCAGCTGTACCGGTCTTGGCATAAACCTGAAGACCGGTTCCCCGTGCCGCCTTTCCGGTACCGGTTAAAACCACGTCTTCTAACATTGAATTTATCTGCTCTACCGTCTCGGGTTTTAATACGAATTTTCCGAAGGTGTCAACTTGGTTCTTGAGCAAATGTATGGGTGGGGCTATTCCCCCATTGGCGAAAACACTAAAGATCCGAGCCACATGCAAAGGTGTTAAAAGAACCTGATCTTGACCTAATGCCGACCATGCTAGGGCCACTTTACTCCTCCCTAAGTCGCCGGATCTACTACTAACCATAGGTAATCCTAAATTCATACTTTGATTGAGACCCCATGCCTCAAAGTATTCCTTAAGAATTTCTGCCCCAAGTTCTAAACCCACTTGAGCAACGGTTGTGTTCACTGAATGCACCATGGCCTCATGGAGAGAATGTTCCCCAAAAACTTGCCTTTCAAAGTTTCTTATGGTATTGCCCTCGACTTTAAGTTCACCTGTGTCATTAAAGCTACTACCGGGGGTGTATACTCCTCGATCAACCGCGGTCGCGACCGTTACCACCTTAAAAATCGAACCCGGTGGATATAACCCTTGCAATGCTCTATTAAACATGGGATTGCCCGAATCTTCATTTAATTCGCGCCAACGGCTAGAGCTAATCCCCCCTATAAACTCATTGGGATTATAACTGGGTGTGGATGCCATGACCAAAATTGCGCCGCTTTGGGCATCTAAAACCACAAGGGAGCCTGATATACCTTGCAACAATTCATAAGCCCATGTTTGCATTTGATCGTCAATAGTTATTTGCAGATCCTCAGGATTCACTTGAGGCTTTACCCCCAGCAAAGTGCGGGATCCATCCCCCGGGTCGACATAAACTTCATAGCCGGGAGTTCCCCGCAAAAGAATGTCCTGGGTACTTTCTATGCCGGCTCTGCCCACAATTTCTCCACTGACATAATCCCTCTCCGGATAGACATCAATCATCTCACTCGTTACTTCCCCTAAATAACCCGTTATATGGGCATATTTATCTCCCTTTGGATATGTTCTTGCATCAATGCGCCTAAAAAACACTCCGGAAACCGGTCGTAAATAAAGTTCAACGGCGGAATATTCTTGCTCAGTCAATGTTATAAGTGGCACAAACCAATTTCCCTGTACCCCGGGGGCTGTATACTGTGCCCGTACATATGCCGGTTTTAAATCCAAATATCGCTCTAAGGCTTCTAACAAAATGCCTTCTTCTTTAATGCGATCCGGCTGCACACCCACTGTGACTCGGCTTCCTAAACCTGCTATTAGATGGCCATTCGCATTTAGAATATTACCCCGTTCCGAAGCGATTCTATTCCTTATGTAATCAACGGCAAGTCCGTGGTTTGGTAAAGGTAA
Organism: Natronincola sp.; assembly: GCA_012838515.1. GTDB lineage: Bacteria > Bacillota > Limnochordia > Darwinibacteriales > Darwinibacteriaceae > DUPA01. The sequence continues at coordinate 9,112 of DUPA01000241.1, forward strand.
GTTATCACTCCACTTGACCTTCCAATCTTCAAAAATACTACTTCGTTGTAAAATCAAATTAGATGAAATGTTCAAAGGGGCAAGGTCTAAACTTTCGTAGCTCAACTCAAAATAAATTGTTGCATCCTTGCTACTGGTGGAAAAGGGGACAAGATCAAGGATCCTTATATCCGCAAGTTGAAAAGCTTTTGCAAATCTAGCAAAACCCTCATTCAATTCGTCTTCGGAAGGATGCTCACCATCAATAAACAGTTCTTCTAAGCCTGTGAATTCTTGCCTCTCGATTTTACTCAAAAACTTCTTGGCAACGATGGTGGGATCTACTTGAAGGCGAAGCCAAACGAAAACACTTCCAACTATTAAAGCCAATACCAACAAGGCACTTAAACCAATAATGATACCTTTCTTCATAACCTCTCCCCCAATTAGCTATTTAGCTACAAGAATAGTTCGCCTGCAATGCAAACTTTGTGGCAAAAGATACTATTCCTTCCAAAAACTAGATGTTACAAATACAGCTAAGGTAAATAACTCTAAGCGGCCCAAAAGCATAAGTAAGGAAAAGAAAAGTTTACTAAGGGAACTAAACTGAGCAAAGGTGTTAGTCGGACCAACCGCGCCAAGGCCCGGTCCAATATTCCCCAAAGTTGTGGCCACTGCACTCATGGAACTTACTAAATCGAGACCTTCTAGACTAATAAGCAAACTACCTATTATAAAAACGGCAAAATAGAGAAAATAAAAACTAGCCACACCTGAAACGATCTCAGGTGCCACAATTCTTCCGTCTATTGTAATGGGCGATGCAAGCTGTGGATGTAGTGCTTTAGATACTTCCCGTTTTACCACCTTACCGGCAACTAATAAACGGATCACTTTGATCCCTCCGGCGGTGGAACCTGCACTTCCACCCACAAACATTAGGGCAAAAAGGATTCCTTTACTAAAGGTTGGCCACTGATCAAAATCCACTGTGGAAAAGCCCGATGTGGTAATGATTGAGCTCACCTGAAAAAGTGCTTGTTTCGCAGTTTCACCCCAACCAACATATACTCTTCCATATAAATTTAAGGAAATGGCCAAAACGCTTATGGCAATAATGCTTAAGTATAAACGAAGTTCTGAATTGTTCAAAACTTGCTTCCAACGTTTTTTCCATAGATCGTAATATAATGAGAAATTTATGCCCGATACGATCATGAAGAGGGACATAATTATTACTAAAACACTATTATTACTAAACCGTGCAAAACTGTCATTGTAAATTGAAAATCCCCCTGTGCCCACGGAGCCGAAGGCGAAAACCAGACTTTCAAAAAGATTAAGACCCGCTCCATAAAATAAGGCTATTTGCAAACCGGTCATGACCAAATAAACCGTATATAAAATCTTTGTTGTCGCGGCTATCCGAGGCGTGAGCTTATCAGGTGTTGGTCCGGGACTCTCCGCTTTGAAAATTTGAAATCCACCCACACCCACGGTGGGGAGGATTGCCAAAGTCAAAACTAAAATACCCATACCCCCTAACCAGTGAGTAAAAGAACGCCAGAACAAAAGTCCCTTAGACAAGGCTTCCACATTAGGAAGTAAGGTTGCACCGGTTGTAGTTAAGCCGGATACCGTTTCAAAAAAGGCGTCTATTAAATTAGGTATGTTTCCTGAAAACACAAAAGGTAAAGCGCCAAAAAACGAAGTGGCAAACCACCCCAAAGCTACTATTAAAAAAGCTTCCCGGGTTTTTAGCCGTTTGTTAGATGTGGGGATATTTGATAATACCAAGCCCACTAAGCCCATAATTAGCATTGCTATCAAAAAACCTAGGATAGAACTTTTTTCTTGATACCAAAGTGAAATACTCAGTGGTATTGCCAATAAGGCTGCTTCAATCAATAGAAGATTTCCCAGAACCCTTGCTGCCAGCCCATAATTCACGCCAAATACCTCTTTTCTGTGGATAAAACAATCTTTGCAAACTAGCTATCTCATCTTGTAAACAGAATACAATAACCCGATCATCTGCTTCGATAATCGAATTACCCTTAGGAATAAAGACTTTGCCGTTCCTAACAATTGCCCCCACAATCAAACCCGAAGGAATCTTAGCTTTAATCAGTTCTACACCTATGATGGGGGCATTTTGCGGAACGATGATTTCCACAACCTCTGCCTGACCTCCGAACAGAATTGATAATGATGCGATTTGACCTCCTTGAATAAAACGGGCAATTTCTCCCGCGGAAATCAAAACAGGATTTACAGCCCTATCTATCCCTAGCTTTTCTATTATCGGTACAAAGTTGGAGCGACTCACCTTCGCCACAACCTTACCAACATCCTGTTGCTTTCCCAATAAAGCTAGCATGAGGTTCTCTTCATCATTACCCGTTAAAGAAATCAAAGCATCCATCCCGCTTAAATTTTCTTCTTGTAATAAATCTAAATCGGTTCCGTCTCCCCAAATAATCAGGGCGCCTTTTAAGTTTTCTGCAAGATAGTTGCAACGTTCTTCATTTTGTTCAATGACTTTAACTTGCAAGCCATTGGTTAGGAGACGGTTCGCAAGATAATAGCCTGCCCTGCCCCCACCTATAATCATTACTTTGCGTGCCGTTTGACGCTCTCCGATTAAGGAAAGTCCCTTCGTAAAAGAAGTAACATTTTCCCTTTGTCCTATCAAATATAAAACGTCATTTTCTTCTAATTTAGTTTGCCCTGAAGGAACAATGACTTGTCCATTACGATAGATTGCAGCAACAAGGATCTGATCGAATACATCTAATTCAGATAGTTTTTTTCCAATAAGCGCAGGTAAACATTGCATAGGCACATCAAAAAGTCCAACCTTTCCACCTGCAAAGGACTCCATATGGGCGGTATACCCCCTCAAAATATATCGAGATATATCGAAGGCAGTATCTAATTCAGGATTAGTAATGAAATCAATATCTAAGCTTTCTTTAAAGAAGTCAATCTGATTAACGTAATCGGGATTTCTAACCCTAGCCACAACTTTATTACAGCCGAGTCTTTTGGCCATAAGACAAATGGTAACATTGGTCTCATCACTACTTGTGACAGCCACGACTAGATCAGTTTTCGTCATATCTAAGCCATCTAAAACCTGAAGTTGAACCCCATTGCCCCGAACTGTAAGCACGTCTAACCTACTTGCAACCTTAAGTAACGGCCCTTCCTCGATATCAACCACCGTAATATTATTGTCTTGACCTAGCAATGTTTCCGCAAGTTTATAACCTAATTTGCCTGCTCCAACAATAACTATTTCCATTATATTATCACTCCCACTATACAACAAAAGTACTATATTTATCCGAATTTGGCCTTGACTTCATACTAAATAACATGCTATACTTATGTCACATTGTTTCGTAAACGAAACACTAGAATCTCCGAATTTCATGATTTGTGACAACGGGGGAACCAATTACGTGGGGTGAATCCTGATCCCAATCAGGAAGGGCAACTTGGGTGCCCTAATCCGTCAGCTAACCTCGTAGGAGTACGCCAAGCGTGTGACGACAGTATGTCGTTAGACGCTTTTTTTGACTCACAGATCCGGTGATGAAAGGAGATTTAACATGAAAGTATGCACTAAATGCCTAACACTAAGTGGACCTGAACAGCTATACTGCCCTAAATGCAAAACAATTTTAAGTAGTTCGCAAAATCCAGAGGTTCAGAAGATGACCACTTTTAAAAACGGTCGCCTACGGACTTTGCCCTCTAAAGTGTACCACTATAACTAAAATGGGGTGAGCTAATGTCAGGAGGAACATTAGTTGTTACATTCATCAACAGTCACTTGGGAGCAACACCCAATGTGGGAAAATACCACTTTGTGCTCTTTCGAGAATGTGATCCCAATACTATTATAGAAGCATTCAAAGGCAATTTAAGTTATGGTGAAAAGAAAACGTATACTATTACGAATCTTCACCCAGGTAACTACCGCTTGGTAGGCTTAAAACTTCCTGACCCTAAACCCGGAAATACTCGCACTCATAGAATAATGATTTATTCCGGGCTTGAAACTGTATATGATATCTGTTATCAAAAGAGTTCACAATTGGACTTTTATGAATATTAAACTAGAAGGGGTTGACAATCAATGGCAATAGAAAAAAGAAGCACCATCGAAGATATCAAACACCATCTAGAATCAAACCTAGGAAAAAAGGTTTTTATTCGGGCTAGTAAAGGTCGTCGTCGTTTCCTAGAATCTGAAGGTGTTCTTGTGGAAACCTATCCTAAACTATTTGTCGTAGACTTAGATCAGTCTAACGCAGTTCGCCGTCGTTCTTATACTTATGCCGATGTTTTAACGGCAAATGTAGAAGTAACAATTGACAATAAACGAGTAGGTTCACATTAATCAACAAAAACACAGTTTTTCTCTGTTATTTTCCTCCCACCGAAAAGACTAAGGGCATTCCCACCCCCTAGTCTTTTCCTCTTTTTTAATCAATTTCCCCTTACCCTCTGCTCGAAAACGCTCTATAAACTCCCGTAAAAAACGATCCTTTTCATCAAAAAACTCCAAAGATTCTTCGAAGTTCAACAAGCTCCTGATTTTATTCATTTGCTCATCATAAACCTCATCATAAAATCGTAGTGAGTCATCCATACCTTTTCTCGTATATCCACAACGGGTAAAATTAAGCCATATATCTTGGGTTCCAAAATGATCTAAAATATCGGCATCTTGTACTAATTGTACGTAAAATGGATATTCCCTTTCCTTGCGTAAAGTATGGCCGACTACAATCTCTTTGATCTTAGTTAGTTCGTCTGGAGAGCAATGTTCAGACAGTAGATCTCCCACCAACACCGCCCCGGATTCCCAATGAGGTTCAATCCCCTTACCTAGATCATGAAACCAACTGCCCACAAGAATGACCTCGTCAAATTCTACCGTCCGCGGAAATATCAAATTTCTTAGTTGAAGCGCTATCTGACCCACCCGCTGTCCATGAAAGTAAATGTATCCTTGTTCCCTATTTATATGAGAACAACGATTAATCATTAGCTCCCGGGCGAAAACGGCGATTTTATCTAAATCCATACAATTACCTCCGTCCAGTATCACTTTATTTATTCTCAATATCCTGAATAAACCCTGCCCCGTTTGGTGCACCAATCCCATGTTATGTCATAAATTGTTAAGGTGAACCCCCTGAAAGGAAGTGTTTTTATGACTTTAGCCGACTTAACCGTGGGGAAAAGCGGGATTGTGGAAAAAATCAATGCAGAAGGGATTCTACTACGTAGAATGCTCGACCTAGGACTAATTCCGGGCACAAAAGTGCGGGCCTGCTATGAAAATCCTACAGGAAATCCCATTGCCTATGAAATTCGCGGAACAATCATGGCCTTACGTGTGGAAACAGCACAGATGGTCAATATTCTCCGAGAGGTGATCTAGATGTTTAAACCATACCTTGTGGCACTTGCGGGAAATCCCAATACAGGCAAAAGCACTATTTTCAATTCTTTAACGGGTTTAAAGCAGCATACGGGAAATTGGCCGGGAAAAACCGTTTTACAAGCTAAAGGAAGCTATCATCACCAAGGCAAAGGCTTCGATGTGGTGGATTTACCGGGCACATATTCTCTTTTTGCCTCGTCGCCGGAAGAAGAGGTAGCAAGGGATTTTATTTTGCATAGTCAGCCCCACGTTACCGTTATCGTGGTTGACGCCACTTGTTTAGAACGCAATCTCAATCTTGTAATGCAAATCAGCGAGTTAACGTCGCAAGTCGTAGTGTGCGTTAACCTAATGGACGAAGCAAAGCGCAAAAAGTTAAAACTAGATCTTCACCGGTTAGAACAAGAATTAGGGGTTCCCGTTGTGCCCACTGTGGCTACCACAGGGGAAGGCTTACGGGAACTTAAAGACACAATAGTTAGGGTGGCAAGCGGAAAGCTCCAGCCTTCTCCCAATAACATCCGTCTCCAAAATACAAACATTGGCGACATATATGCAAGGGCAGAAGAAATTGTTGACCGAGTAGTGGATGATACCCTAACCGCGCAAGAAAGCTGTTCAGAACGCATTGATAAGATTCTTACTTCGCGTCTTTTTGGAATACCCATAATGCTCGCTCTCTTGGCTCTCATTCTGTGGATAACAATAATCGGTGCAAATTATCCTTCGGAAATGTTAGCACAATTTTTCTTTAAGACAGAGCAATATCTTACGCAGCTTTTTGTCGGTTTAAATAGCCCATCATGGCTACACGGTCTTCTTGTCTTAGGTTTATTTCGCGGCTCAGCGTGGGTAATCTCAGTAATGTTGCCTCCCATGGCTATCTTTTTCCCCATTTTCACCCTTTTAGAAGATTTAGGGTACTTACCCCGCGTCGCCTTTAATTTAGATCATCTTTTTAGAAAATCCGGTGCCCATGGCAAACAAGCACTAACCATGTCAATGGGATTTGGTTGCAATGCCGCGGGGGTAATCGCAGCAAGAATCATTGACTCGCCGCGAGAACGGCTTGTGGCAATTCTGACGAATAATTTTGTACCTTGCAACGGTCGCTTCCCGATTTTAATTGTGGTTGGTGCCATAATTGCGGGCTATGCAACGGGTATGAGTAGTTATGGTTTTTTTGCGGCCTTAGTGGTTTTAGGAGGAATTATGCTAGGAATACTAGCATCTCTCGCCATATCCAAATTCCTTTCAAGCACTATTCTAAAAGGTGAGCAATCATATTTCATTATGGAATTACCACCCTACCGTATCCCTCGTATAGGCACTGTTTTGGTACGCTCTTTCATAGATCGGACTTTAGCAGTCCTCGCCCGTGCTATTATTGTGGCCGCTCCCGTAGGTATGCTTACTTGGCTCTTCGCAAACATCTCCGTAAACGATCTAAGTTTAATGTCCCACGCTGCCAATTGGCTAAACCCCATAGGTCAAGCCATGGGACTTGACGGAGTTATCCTCCTAGGTTTCATCCTAGGGCTACCTGCCAACGAAATTATCATTCCAATCATTCTCATGAGCTACCTTGCTCAAGGTTCACTTATTGAATTGGAAAGTATCACCGCTATTAAAAAGCTTCTGATAGAAAATGGATGGACTTGGTTAACTGCTATAAACTTTATGATTCTCACAATTTTCCATTGGCCATGCGGCACAACTCTGCTTACAATCAAAACAGAAACAGGAAAATGGAAATGGACAATTATCTCCGCTCTGATCCCCACCGTTTTAGGTGTATTAGCATGCCTGTTTCTTACGAAAATCGTAGGTTTATTAGTGTAAAGCGATAGTTTTTATGCCCCCTTCTTTTTTCAGTTATTTATTTGACCATTAGCCATAGAAAGGTATATAATTGGGAAGGAATCAAATCACTGAAAGCGAAGTGATTACCGAAGAAAAACGCCTATCCTTGTGACTACTATCACATTTAGTATACGAGGAGCACTTATCATGCACAGGCTTTTTATTTCACACTATTTAAAGGGGGAATAGTTAACTTATGCGCAAGATGACTGTTAATGGAAACTTTGCCGCTGCGCACGTTGCTTATGCATTTAGTGACGTTGCAGCGATTTATCCCATTACTCCATCGTCTGACATGGGTGAATACTGTGACGAATGGGCCGCCCATGGTCAAAAGAACATTTTTGGTCAAACTGTACAAGTATCTGAGCTTCAATCAGAAGCCGGAGCAGCCGGAGCCGTACATGGCTCACTGGTGGGTGGAGCCTTGACCACTACATTCACTGCTTCACAAGGACTTTTATTAATGATTCCGAACATGTACAAAATTTCCGGTGAACTTCTACCTACAGTTTTTCACGTTTCCGCTCGCTCAGTAGCAGCACACGCCTTATCTATTTTTGGTGATCATTCTGACGTGATGGCTGCCCGTCAAACAGGCTTTGCTATGTTAGCATCAGGTTCAGTTCAAGAAACAATGGACCTCGCATTAGTAGCACACATTGCCACACTAAAAAGCAGAGTCCCATTCATTCATTTCTTTGATGGTTTTAGAACCTCCCACGAGATTCAAAAAATTAATGTCATCGAATATGATGAAATGGCTAAATTACTGCCTAAGAAAGAATTAGCCGAATTTAGGGCTCGCGGTATGAATCCCGAAAGCCCCGAATTAAGAGGTACTGCCCAAAATCCTGATATTTACTTCCAAGTAAGAGAAGCTGCTAATCCGTATTACCTAGCGGTCCCCGAAATTGTTATTGAAGCTATGAATCAAGTAGGGGAATTAACAGGCAGAACTTATAAACCTTTCGAATACTTCGGTGCAGAAGATGCTGAACACATCATCGTTTCAATGGGTTCAAGCAATGATACGATCGAAGAAACTGTAAATTACCTGAATTCACAAGGTGAAAAAGTTGGCTTAATTAAGGTTAGACTCTATCGTCCATTCTCGGCAAAACATTTCATTGAAGAAATTCCTGCAAGTGTCAAACGTATCTCTGTTCTAGATCGTACCAAAGAACCCGGTTCACTAGGTGAGCCACTATATCTAGACGTACAGGGAGCCTTAGCTGACGCGGGTCGTCAAAACATTAAAGTTGTTGGCGGGCGCTATGGACTAAGTTCAAAAGAATTTACTCCTGCCATGGTTAAAGCTGTATTCGATAACCTTAAACTTGATAATCCTAAGAACCAATTCACCGTGGGAATCAATGATGATGTGACTTTCACATCCCTAGACGTGAAAGAAGAATTAAACATTGCTCCCAATGATCTTTTTGGTGCTAAGTTCTATGGTTTAGGCTCCGACGGTACAGTGGGCGCTAACCAAAACAGCATCAAGATCATCGGTGACCATACCGATATGTTTGCCCAGGGTTACTTTGTCTATGACTCAAAGAAATCCGGGGGTATAACAATCTCCCACTTACGCTTTGGTGGTACTGAAATTAAAGCTCCGTACCTTGTTAGCAGTCCGGATCTTGTGGCTTGTCACAATCCTTCATATGTAACTCGCTACGATCTTTTAGAAGGAATCAAAGAAGGCGGCGTTTTCCTACTAAACTCCCCATGGAGCCTAGAGGAAATGGAATCAGAATTGCCCGCTTCCCTCAAAAAGACCATTGCCGAAAAGAAACTTCGTTTCTACAACATTGACGCCGTAAAAATCGCGGCTGAAATCGGACTGGGTGGACGTATTAACACCATATTGCAATCTTCTTTCTTCCAGATTGCTAATGTGATTCCGGCCGCTGATGCCATTAAGTATATTAAAGAAGCCATTTTCAACTCCTATGGTGATAAAGGCGAAAAGATTGTTAACATGAACTATGCAGCCGTTGATAGTGCCACATCGCACTTGGTAGAAGTAGACTACCCAGCAAGCTGGGCTAATGCTACAGAAGCTGCCGCCACCGCAGAAGCAACAACTCCGTTCGTAGATAATATTGTTCGTCCGGTGCAAGCTCTAAAAGGTGACGATCTACCTGTGAGTGCTTTTACACCCGATGGTATAATGCCCACAGGGACAACTGCATACGAAAAACGAGGAATCGCCATCACCGTTCCTAAATGGATTGCAGATAACTGTATCCAATGTAACCAATGTGCTTTTGTCTGCCCACATGCAGTCATTCGCCCATTCCTAGCAACCGAAGAGGATTTGGCCGATGCTCCGGCAGAGTTTGAAACACTCAAAGGTGTAGGACGCGACTTAGCTGATTTGCGCTACCGCATCCAAATTTCTCCCTTAGACTGTACAGGTTGTGGCAACTGTGCACAAGTCTGCCCATCTAAAGAGAAAGCCTTAGTTATGGAGCCGCTGGCAGATCATGCAGAAGTTCAAGACGAAAATTGGAATTTTGCTCTTACATTGCCAAACCGTGCCGAGCACGTAGCACCAACGAATGTTAAAGGTAGTCAATTTAAACAACCACTATTTGAATTCTCCGGATCTTGTGCCGGTTGTGGTGAAACAGCATACATTAAATTGGCCACCCAACTATTTGGCGATCGCATGATGATTGCTAATGCAACCGGTTGCTCTTCCATTTATGGTGGTAGTGCACCAACTTGCCCATATACAATGAACGAAGACGGACATGGTCCAACCTGGGCTAACTCCCTCTTTGAAGATAATGCCGAGTTCGGCTTCGGTATGAATCTTGCACAACAAGCAAGAAGAAGCCAATTAGCTGACATGATGGCAGGTCTCATTGATGAAAACATTCCAGCAGAGCTAAAAGAAGCGCTGCAAGAGTGGAGTGACAATCTAAATGATGCTGATGTAACCAGAACCGCGGCAGCTAAAATTAAAGAACTTCTACCTGCAGCCATTGAGCAAGCTTCCGGGGACTTAAAAGATGTTCTTGAAACACTATTAGCCAATGCTGATATATTAGTGAAAAAATCCATCTGGATTATTGGTGGAGACGGCTGGGCATACGATATCGGATACGGCGGTTTAGATCACGTTCTTGCTTCCGGACATGATGTCAATGTGCTGGTACTTGACACTGAAGTATACTCTAATACCGGTGGTCAGGCATCTAAAGCTACACCGACCGGAGCGGTCGCTAAATTCGCCACTGCTGGTAAACGTACACGTAAAAAAGACCTAGGTCTAATGACCATGTCTTACGGATATGTTTATGTAGCCTCTGTTTCCATGGGTGCCAATCGGAATCAGCTCCTCAGAGCCATGATTGAAGCCGAAAGCTACGATGGCCCATCACTAATCATTGCTTACTCCCCATGCATTAATCATGGTATTAACATGGCCATGAGTGTTGAGGAAAGCAAGCAAGCTGTAGAATGTGGTTACTGGAATCTCTATCGTTTCGACCCACGTAGAGAAGAAGATGGAGAGAACCCGTTTATTTTAGATTCTAAAGAACCTGACTATGAGAAATTCAAAGCCTATCTAAAAGCCCAAGTACGTTATTCACGTCTTGCCCGCCAATTCCCAGAACAAGCGGATAAGCTTTTTGCTCAGGCAGAGGCAGATGTCAGGCGTCGCTACGAAACCTATAAAAGGTTAGCAAGTAACGACTAATGTAATGCTTATGGTTCAGCCCCTCAATTTGAGGGGCTTTTCTTTTAAGCAAAAACATGATTACCTATTCGGCTTTTAATCTCCCTGGTCCAAACCCAGCTTCTAGGAGGTACCTTATGGGGATTCCAGAAGAAAAGAGCACCATTTGTCGGATCACTACCCGACATGGCATCTAGCACCGCTTTATATGCCTGGTTATTCGGTATTTGATAAATTGTACCATTGGCCACCGGCTCAAACTGGCCGGGCTGATAAATAGCCTGATGAACAGAATCGGGGAAATCCGGGTGTTTAACCCGGTTAAGAAGAACTGCAGCCACCGCCACTTGCCCCTCAAAAGGCTCCCCTCTACTTTCAGCATAAACTAAACGGGCTAAAAGTGCCACATCATCAATCTCCCTTTGGGAATAATAGCCTGCGGGAAGAATAAATCTACCCTCAAGCGAAGGTAAACTTGGAGCAGATAACTTCACAAGCTCACCTTGCTTTCTAAGCATTTTTCACCCCCCTTTATTCTAAACTGTAATAGAATATGCTCCATGGACAAATATGCGCCAAAGATCGAATTGGTGAAGGAAGAAAGGTCTTATTGTCAAATAATATTAGGAATGAAGCAAGGAAAATTTAAGGAGGAGAGTTCATAAATGACACCACATAACGCTGCAAAATTAGGTGATATTGCAAAAACGGTGCTTATGCCGGGGGATCCCTTGCGGGCTAAATTTGTTGCAGAAACATACCTTGATGATGTAAAATGTTATAACGAGGTTCGTGGCATGTATGGTTATACGGGATCTTACAAAGGAAAACAAGTTTCCGTTCAAGGCCATGGCATGGGTATGCCGTCCATAGGGATCTATAGTTATGAACTTTATAATATGTATGAAGTCGATAACATCATTCGCATCGGTTCCGCGGGAGCAATCCGGTCAGATGTCAAAATCATGGATCTTGTCTTTGGAATGGGTGCATGCACCGATTCTAACTATGCGCACCAATATGGATTGCCCGGAACCTACGCACCCATAGCAACCTACGAGCTTCTAGAAAGAGCTGTTCAGTTAGCTAAGGAAAAGGAGCAAACTTACTTTGTGGGCAACATATTATCCGCTGATCTATTTTATAATGAAATTGGACCCCCAACAGCCTGGGATAAGATGGGTGTTTTAGCCGTAGAAATGGAAGCTGCTGCACTATATATGAACGCAGCAAAGGCCAATAAAAACGCCCTTTGTATACTCACAATTTCCGACGAAGTCCACAGTGGTAAAGAATTACCTGCCCACGATCGTCAAGTGAGCTTCACTAACATGATGGAAATTGCCTTAGAGTTAGCTGTAACATTATAGATATAAAAGAAAATCTGATCCATCGCGGCTGATTCTTAATGCTGAGATGGATAGAATTATTGTGGAGGTTAACATGAAAAGACCGTTTGTTAGCGCAGAAAAACTGCGCGAAATTGTCGCTAGATTCCCCACCCCGTTTCATCTTTATGACGAACAGGGAATAAGAGAAAATGCACGCAGACTTCACCAAGCCTTCGCTTGGAACAAAGGATTCAAGGAATATTTTGCCGTTAAAGCCACACCCAACCCTACGATTCTACAGATTTTAAAAGAAGAAGGTTGCGGAGTAGATTGTGCAACCTTTACTGAACTTATGCTAGCTGACGCCATTGGGTTTACTGGCGAAGATATTATGTTTTCCTCTAATATGACGCCTTTAAAGGATTTTGAACTAGCGCATGAGTTGGGAGCTATTATTAACCTTGATGATCTAACAGATGTTAATTATCTAGAAAAGTTGCCATCTATACCCAAGAAGATTAGCATGCGCTACAACCCGGGCGGGCAATTTACCATCAGTACAAAAATCATGGATTCGCCGGGTGATGCCAAATACGGCATGACGCGCCCCCAACTAACCGAAGCGGTTCAACGTCTTCTTAAATTGGGAGTCAAGGAATTCGGCTTACACGCCTTTTTAGCTAGTAATACCACGACTAATGAATATTACCCAACTTTATCAAAGCTACTTTTTGAAGTCATAAGAGAACTTCAGGAGGAAACAGGTGCAAACTTTACTTTTGTCAACCTTTCCGGTGGCATAGGCGTTCCATACCATCCTAGCCAAGAACCTGCAGACATTATGGCAATCGGTGCCGGCGTCAAAGATGCTTTTGAAGATATTTTGGTTCCCGCGGGTTTAAGTGATTTAGCGATTGTTACGGAGCTTGGCCGATTCATGCTTGCACCCTATGGCCACCTTGTGGCCACCGCCATAAGGCACAAAGATATCTATAAGAATTACATCGGTTTAGATGCAAGTGCAGCTAACTTAATGCGACCGGCCATGTATGGCTCGTATCACCACATTACTGTGGCAGATAAGGAAGACCACCCTCACGATTACATCTACGATGTGGTGGGTGGCCTATGCGAGAATAATGATAAATTCGCCATTGATCGCGAACTACCCAAAATTGAAATGGGAGATTTAGTAATCATTCACGATACTGGTGCCCACGGATTTTCCATGGGTTACAACTATAATGGCAAATTGCGCTCGGCTGAGATTCTTTTGCGAAGTGACGGAAGCTTCGAACTGATTCGACGTGCGGAAACGCCCGATGACTACTTTGCCACATTAAATTTACCCATTAAATCACGAAGTTCTTAGTTTATCTTTGAACTGCGCTCTAAACTTGGCAACTTTCGGGGCAATAACCATTTTGCAATAGCCTTGCTCAGGGTTTAAGCGAAAATAATTTTTATGATATTGCTCAGCGGGATATAAAACGTCTAATGGGGTGATCTCAGTAACAATTGGATCTTCCCACAATTCCGACATGGCACGCTTCACCTCTTCAGCGGTTTCTTTTTCTCCTTGATTTTGATAGAAAATAACCGAACGGTATTGCGTGCCTTCGTCTGCCCCTTGGCGATTTAATGTTGTGGGATCATGGGTACTAAAGAAAATCTCTAATAATTCCTTATAAGTTATTACGTCTTCATCATAATCTATTTGTACGACTTCCGCGTGCCCTGTTTCTGTGTTACAAACTTGTTGGTAGGTGGGGTTAGGAACGTGACCGCCGCTATAGCCCGGCGTTATTCTAAAAACGCCTTCCAAATCACTAAAGATTGCTTCTAGACACCAAAAACAACCACCACCAAAAATAGCACTTGATCGTTTCATGTCAATCTCTCCCTTCGATAAATTTGAAAAAGGTGATCTCTTGGATAACATTTATAATTTTCCCCAATATTACGATTTAGCTTTCGCTTATCGTAACTATCCGCGTGAAGTGGATATAATGGAAGAAGCCATTGAGAAGTATTCAGAAATTCCTGTCAATACTGTTTTAGAACTAGCATGCGGTAATAGTCCGCATATGCTTGAATTCGCTAATCGCGGCTTTCATTATAAAGGTCTTGATCTAAGTTCCGCTATGTTAGACTTTTCAAAGAAAAAGGCAGAGGATAATGATTTTTCTGCTCAATTTTATCAAGCAAATTTGGTGGACTTTAAATTAGAAGAACCCGTTGACTTCCTATATGTCATGCTAGGCTCCTTATATGTCGGTAACACCGAAGAACTTCTGAGCCACTTTGCATCTGCCCAAAGTGCACTTAAGCCCGGCGGTCTTTACTTTTTAGATTGGTGTGTTGACTTCTCCCCTTTAGAAAACACCCTAGATAGTTGGGTAACAAGAAAAGGTAGGGTTAGCGTCACTACTCAATATTCTACCAAACTAAAACACGCGGGCGAACAACTCTATGAAGAAAATCTTATTTTTACCGTGAAAGACCACGGAGAACATCATAAGTTTTATCATCGCGGCATTAGACGTGCCATCTATCCCCAAGAGCTATTTGTTGTAGCCACTAAGTTACACAACTTTGAGTTTATCGGTTGGTGGAATGATTGGGATTGGAACCAACCCATTGGGGAAGAAAAGGGCGAAATCGTTCGCCCCATCACCGTTCTAAGGCTCAAACCTTAATCTTTAGCCAATTTATAGATTTCCAGTATAGCCTTTTCTCCTAAAGGTACAAAGGATCCAAGCTTATGAGTATCATTATTAGATGCTTTTTTAGCCATCTCTTCCAATCTATCTGTGGGAATCTGTGCTGTTTCAAGCGTTGTGGGTAACCCAATGCGCCTAAAGAAATCTTCTAAGCGCCCTATACCTTCTAAAATGGTATTCTCGGGGTTATAAAAATCCTGTTCCACGCCGAAAATACGGACAAAAAATTGTACAAAACGTTCAATGTCGTGCTTGTAAACGTATTTCATCCATGCAGGGAAGATGATGGCTAAGCCGGCTCCATGTGCCACATCATACAAAGCACTTAACTCGTGTTCTATATCATGGGAAGCCCAATCACCACCGCGGCCCATACCTAAAAGATCATTATGCGCCAAGGTTCCGGCCCACATAATATTAGCCCTTGCCCCATAATCGTGGGGATCATTAATAACCTTTAATGCCTCTTGCATAATACCCCTAATTGCCCCTTCACACAAATGGTCACTAAAACCGACTTCTTTCTCATTTGTGAAATAGCGCTCCATTATATGGGCTATCATGTCGGCAATACCGCAGGCGGTAGCGTACAGCGGCAATGAAAAAGTAAGTTCCGGATTCATCAAGGCAAATTTAGGTCTCATAAATGAAGCCCCGCAACTTCGCTTCAACCACCCATCTTCGTTAGTTAAAACCGCACCGGGGCTGGATTCACTGCCAGCAGCGGGAATAGTCAACACAACACCAACGGGTAAGCTACTTTGGGGCTGATTCTTACCGGAAAAGAAGTCCCATACATCACCATCATAAGGAACTCCCACCGCGATAGACTTGGCCGAATCTATGACACTTCCCCCACCCACTGCCAAGATTGCTTCTATGTTTTCTTTGCGAACCAATTCTATGCCTTCATTCACTAAACTTAAGCGCGGATTAGGTTTTACTCCGCCGAGCTCTACATAGTCTACCCCTGCAGCGATTAAAGATTCTATTATTTCGTCTTTCAGTCCGGACCGAACGATATGTCCCTCGCCGTAATGGAGCAAGACCTTTTTACCCCATTGACTAATGTCTTGACCAGCTTGAGTCTGAACGCCTCTTCCAAAAACAATTTTGGTTTCATTTGAAAACGTAAAGTTTAACATATTAGCCTCCTAAGCTTGTGGTTTTATTGTAAAGAAAAGCCCGGCTATCCGGGCTTAAGTATTGTACCAAATCTTCTTCAGAAAATCACTTTTGTTTTCTGCCAAGCCTAAATAATCCACAACCGCTGTCCTGAGTGTGGATGAAGTCACTTAGGTGAGCGTCTAGGGCATCAATAGAAAGATATAATTCTTTAACCATTAAAGCCAAAGATAATAAGAGCAAAACAAGGGCAACAGCAAACGAAATATTTGCAACTGCAGTGCTACCGGCGAATAATAAAAACATTGTAATAACACAAAAAAAGAAACTTAGGGCTCCGAAGATCTGCATGTATTTAATCACTACAATTCTCACCTGTAGATTGATGATCTGGGCCGCTAACTTCTCACTCGCCTCTTTTTCATGCTCCCCATAAAGCTCTCGAACCAATCCGGATAACGTAATAAAACGATTGGTATAAGCCAACA
This sequence comes from Natronincola sp., assembly GCA_012838515.1. Classification (GTDB taxonomy): domain Bacteria; phylum Bacillota; class Limnochordia; order Darwinibacteriales; family Darwinibacteriaceae; genus DUPA01. The sequence continues at coordinate 25,785 of DUPA01000241.1, forward strand.
TCAAAAGTGAAATCGCGGGAAATAAAAGTGCAGGTGTAGAAAGTTCCATACCAATCCCCCTAACTATAACTTCTGAGGCTCCGGATATTCCACTCCGAAAGTTTCAACCGTTGCCTTCGTAATCTTTTGATCGTCTAATGGTTTGTCCATGGAATTTCGCTCAGCTTGGACAATTAAATCAACTATCTCCATACCTTTAACCACTTGCCCAAAACCGGCATATGCTCCGTCTAAATGAGGAGATTTCTCCACCATAATAAAGAACTGTGAACCTGCTGAATTAGGTGCGCTTGTACGCGCCATGGAAATTACACCACGATCATGCTTTAGCTGATTGGGAAAACCGTTTTGAAGAAACTCGCCTTTAATGGCGTAACCGGGACCACCCGTACCCGTTCCGGTGGGGTCACCGCCTTGGACCATAAATCCAGGAATCACTCGGTGGAAGATAATGCCATCGTAATACCCTTCTTCAACTAGGGAAATGAAATTTCGAACAGTATTAGGCGCAACATCCGGATAAAGCTCAATCTCAATATCCCCAAGTTCGGAAATTTCTAAAGTTACTATGGGATTTTTCTTTTCCATATCTTCTGCATAAACAGCTTTGGAACCTACTAGGATTGCTATTAATAGAATTGTTAACGTGGAAACAAAATTCATCAAATCACCCTTGTATTAATTAGTAGTTGTATTATACCACATTTTTTTGGAAGGAAACGAAGTTCTTAAGAAGAATTGTCTTAATTAAGGAGGAATTTTTTATGTGGAAAGAACATTACCGAATTGGCTCAGAATTAATAGACACCCAACACCAAGAGTTATTTAAAAGGGTTGGCAATTTTATTAAGGTTGTTCAAGCCGAAGGAAAATGGGAAGAACGTATTCAAGAGGTAAAGGACACCTTAGAATTTATGCAACATTATGTAATCTTTCACTTTACTGACGAAGAAGAATTGCAAGAAGAAATTGGTTATCCCGAGATTGATCGACATAGGGCTATCCATAACGAATTTCGCGGAGAAATCCGGGCCTTCGCAAAGCAAGTTGAACAAGAGGGTTTAGACGAAGAAAAGGTACAAGAATTTGGTGCTAAGGTCATGACTTGGCTCATTATGCACGTTGGTAAAGAAGATCAAAAAATTGGTGAGTTTATTCGTTCACAAGGAGGTTCACAATGAGAGTTGAATACATAAATCCATTCTTCCAAGCTACAAATGATGTATTCAGCGTAATGTTAAACTTACAAACTAAAAGGGGAAATTTAAAAGCCGTTGAAGAACTGATTCCGGTTCATGAAGCAAATGTAGTAATAGGAGTAACCGGTGATATGCGTGGTTCCCTACTTTTTAGTTTCCCGGAAGAAATGGCTTTAGAAATGGTTAAAATCATGTCGGGAATGGAAATGAACAAGCTAGATGCCTTCGTTACATCTGCATTGAGCGAAGTGGCTAATATCATCAGTGGAAATGCCCTAACTTATTTGGCTCAAAACCAATTAACTTGTGATATTTCACCACCGCAGGTCATTGTGGGCGCCTGTGGTTCCATGTCCATGACAACAGAAAAAGCAGTGGTGTTACCCCTCCAGACTAACGTGGGAACGTTTGAAATCAGCATTTCTCTACATGGTTCTAAATGACTTGAAATATTATCAAAGGGCGAGGCATTGGAAAATGCGACGCCCTTTTAATTATTCTCAAAACATGGTACTACCTAACGTCACAGCAAAATAAACGCTGGAGTTTGGCTCACCAATACCAAATTCACTACCAAGTTCTCCATAGGTAAAGTTAGCACCTACACTTGGTCGAATGGAGCTAAAAGCAGGCAAAGATAAAGATGTATTCACCATACCCGACTTATCCGAAAGGTTGCTAACTACAGTCAGCATAGAAGAAAAATCAGAATCAAGCATATTGTTCCAACTTAACATTCCGGCCAAATAATGTCTACCGGTGGAGAATAGATCAGACGGAACTACATGCGCCACTTTGTCAGCGTATTCACTTTGGGATACAGCTAAATAAATTTTGCGAGCATCGCCTATTACCTGCTGGTCTTTGTAACCTTCCCCATTGTAGTAATACTGCAACGCGGTCATAAAATTGAATAGATTATCAGGATCGGAATATCTATACATCCCACCGCCGGTAAGATGAAAGAAAAGATCATCTTTCTTTTGGATGGGATAATCAAATAGGCTCCATTCCCCGACAAAACCTTTGTCAGAACCTTTACTTACCACTGCTTCACCAAAAAGTGCCACTTGCCCAACGGACGAAGACATAGTCATTGATAACCGCGGTGCTTTTGATCTTTGTAAGTAAGTACCAAAGCCTACTTCAGATGTTCCAATAACATATTCCGCTTTTAGTGCAACGCCCACATCTTTCGGATGTTCCACTCCATCAAAAAGGGTATAAAGATAATAGTTGTGTCGGCCATTTCCGGCAGATGTTTGGGCTTTCAAAGTTACAGGACCTTCCAAATCGGCATCAGGATCCATTGGATCTTTTCTACCGATGTTAATTACATCAGCGGGGCTAAAGAAGTGACCTACTCCCCAAGAGACGTTCTGTTTACCGGCTCTAAAGAAGACCTTATTCTTCCAGTTGTAATCTGCAAAAAGTTCCATAAGATTTATTTGTAGCTTATCTCCACTATTTACCGGATAATTGAAATCCACCTTACTAAAAAAACGTTTGTCCACATCGGGTCTGGAATCAAGAAATAGGCTACCTCCTAAATGACTACTAAACTTCGTAATCGGTTCTATACCCTTAACCTTGGAACGAGTTGATCTTACTGAGAAATTATAGTTTCCACCGAGCTCCCAACCATCGTTAACCAAAAGAATATCTTCCGGATTGTAGTCTATTTCTTCTTCAACCTCAAAAAATAAGTCATCATCGAACATGCTATCGAAGTCAAAGTTAAAATCTTCGGCGTAAGCATTAACTGTTCCAAAACACAAGACAAGAACCACTACCATAATCAATCTACGCACTAAACCACCTCCTAGCGACTTACACGTTCAACATATGCTTTAGTAAAAACATGATCAGGTATATCTTTAGTGGAAATCTCACTGAGATTCATTTGGGTCTTTTGACCTTCGACTAATTCGTCTACAAAAACCATTTGCACAGGAATAACAGAATCGCCCACTTTAGCATATTTAGGATATAAATTTGTCCTTAATAAACGTCTATTTAGGCTATATTCCTCCATTTTGAGAATTAATTCACTATCCTTGGTTATCCACATCTTCGCATAAGGTACAGAGGCATTATCACTAATAGCCGCCAAGGAAACTATATAAACCTGAAAATTACCTAAAGTGCCTTCCTCATAACCCTCAACCCGATAAGATTCGGTGAGCTTTTCTCCGGCAAAATCGGAATTTCTAGCATCTGAGTCTTGAAAATTCTCTTTTAATGAAGTGTGAGAAAATTTCCGGCTTGATGGATCATACATCCATAAGTTATCTCCATCCCTCAAGTGGCCCTGACCTTTAGAGGCACTGGGTTCTTGAATCAAGAGCAAAAACTGGTTACCATCATCCCGCATGAATTGTCTTAAAACGATTTTTTCGATGCCCTTCTCGGGATCTTCCACTATTAAACTAACCAAAGCGGAAAAGTCTTTATCGTTAAAAGCGGTACGAGCATCAATTCGCTCAAGCACTTTTTCTATATGTGTATAGTCTTGTGCAAAGCCGATGGCATTGCACATTAAAATTAATAAAACAAAACTTATAGTAATCTGTATTTTCTTCATTCTAATCCCCCTAGGTCC
>DUPA01000242.1 GCA_012838515.1 Natronincola sp.
CTTCCTCTTCAAAACGCTTTTCTGTCATAACATTAGGAACAAATGAATCTTGACCCCATTCTTCCCCAAGGGTAAAGTCAACTCTTACGCCTTGTTCGATCGGCGTAACATCTAACTGATTATAAATAACACTATCATTATAGTTATCCATGGTAATCTCTGCACCAACTTGCGTAAAGTAGGTGAGAATAATCTGAGCACCCAATCTTTCTTTAGATTTGCCTCTAGCCACCTTCTCTTCTCTATCACGATTCGGTGGATTCGAATACCAAATCTCCTTGGTTGCGAGATCATAAACTGCTATCTCCGCTGTTTCCGGGTTAATATATAATTCTAAATATTCATTTTGAGCGACCTGTTCGTAGTCTTGAAGGGCATTTGCCTGAATAGAAGAAACTCCAAAGACTAATATAACAAGTATGATTATTAAGGATCTTTTCATCTCGACAGCCCCCTTACATCCGGAAAGTAACTTCGTTATAAACAGACATTACGAAGTTCACCATTTCACCAATAAGACTAAAGAACAATAGGCCAATAAACGCTACCAAAAACATACCGGCCACAGTTAATGCGGCACTCCAAACTGTTTTACCGGCAAAAAACTCGTGGATAGTCATATTCCCCACAAACAATAAGCCAAGTGACCAAATCATTGCAAAGCTTGTAATAACCCAATAAAATGCCGCTTCCTCTATGGTTACAAAGTTACTAAAGATGGTCATGGGTATAGTGATCAAAACTATAGGAGTTAAGGCATAAGCAGTTGCAATATAAATGTCTTTAAACGTACCCTTTCCTTCAAGCAGAGTTGTCAAAGACCAATTCACGGTAATCCACAGAATGAATGGAACAAGGACTGAAGCCAATTCCATTAAAATATTGAGCTTAGTCAAATCATTTCGGTTAACCACGAAACCTGCAAATTGACGGTTAAAAGCATTTGTTAAAACCACCAAGCCAAGAATGATTGTGGCGGCTGAGGCCGTCCCCCTTTTCTCATGCTTAGCATCCCAAAAACCGTCGAATGGATGGAATGCTGTATAAACGGCATACCACAGGCTTCTAATAGTAAGCCTAATTCGCATCCGCCATGGAGACGCATCATCCACTGCAAAAGCCGTTTGGCTTCTACTGTCACTATTCCAACCGTAATAGCTATTAAGTGTGGCCCTAGTTTGCTTAAAGGGTTTAATTTTTACTAATATAAATACTCCATACACAAACAACAAAACAAAAGTCATAATAGCACTAAAGTTTTCCGAAATAACTTCTCGGCGGTAAAGACCAAGTGCTTTGGAATAGTATCGTCTATTATTTCCCAAGCGAAAATACTCCATGGCCTCGGCAAATCGATCCTGACGAAGCAATGAACGACCAATTCCGTTATAAGCTTGATCGAAGTTCGCATTGTATTTAAGTACATTAGCCCACATCTCCGCAGCTAAATCATATTCACCGCGCTGATGATAATCTATGGCACTATGTATATATAAAGCATAGGCAGTCGGCTCATAAATAGTTATAGCTTTACGCTGACTGTCAAGTATGAGGAGTTGATTCCCCAAAGCCTCTAAAGCCGTTGGACCTTGAATCAAACCGTCTTGATCTCCCACACCTCCGAAAACATACAACAAAGAACCATTGGAATCATAAGTGAAAACACGGCTTCTTCTAATATCTAGGGCACTATAAATTCCATTATCACGACTAACAACATCAATAAAAACGGAACGCCC
>DUPA01000243.1 GCA_012838515.1 Natronincola sp.
CGTTCATAGCCTCCATACAAGCTTTGATGCCCAAAGCCGTTGCATAGTGTGTCTTACCACTTCCCGGACTGCCAATAAGAATAATATTTTCCTTTGCAGTAATAAAATCTAGCGTATTTAACTCTTTAAACTTAGCTCTAATTTCTGTTCCATATTTACTGGGATCAAAATCTTCCAAATACTTTTTTGTTGGAAACCTTGCATTCCTTAGTCTGTTTTTTATACCATTCTCTTTTCTTTGAATAAACTCATGTTCAAGAAGAGTTTGGAGAAATTCTTGGTAACCCATTTTTGTATGATTAGCTTCATCTAAAAGCATTTTGTGATTCTCCCTAATGTATGGCAACCTTAGCTCGTAAGCTAGTTTAGTGATGTCCATAGTGCCTAATTCCTCCTACACAAATATTGTTATATTTATTAGTTTGCAATCTGGTCCGGTGGCCCAATTCTAATTTATCTTTGACTGCAATTCCAGGTAAAATTTTTAGTGGGGACTTCCCAAATTTACTTAATATTTCGATTATTTGGTCGATGTTTTTATCTTTATTTTCGCGAATAAGCTCTATGAATTCCTTAGGATATTTGCTAAAATATGAATCATAGATGGATTTAAGCTGTGGTAAGCTTTTTAAAGCAAGGGAGTTTTTAATTGCTCCCGGCTTTTTAGCGAATGTATCTAAGTAGTGCTTGATATCAATGCTTATTTCATTCGCTCCATCTACTTTTTTATGCTCACATACATAGTTATTATTGGCAAAAACAACAAGGTGATCATAATAGCTTTTAACAGTGACTTTGTGATCCACTAAATATTCCGGTACTGAATAAAAGTTACTCTCTATTCGAATAAAACTGTATTTGTTTACTTTGGCTACTTTAATATCAGCCAGCTCTAGCCTAGGTTTATAGGGCAAAAGATGTTTTATCTCCTCTTTTATTTTACTTTCTTCGTTGAGCATAATCAGCTCATTATGCATGTACTGGCAAGCTTCATCGAATGTTTTGAAACGATAGTGACCGGCAAAAAGCTTATTCCTTAAAACCTTCACACTACCCTCTACGTGTCCTTTCTCGTTGCCTCTAAAGCAATTGGTTACGTTTATCTCAAAACCATAATACAAGGACATTTTCAATAAATCTTTATTGAGTTCTTTTTCATATTTTCCAATAAATCTGGTAACTACATTTCTCATATTATCGTAAACAACTTCCCGGTAGACACCCTTCGTCATCTCAAAAAAGCGGACATGGGAGTCAAGAAAGACATCTTTCTTCTGATTTTTGTAAAGATAAGCCCATCTAAAATCAGATGCAGGTGATGATAATACGCTTAAGTAATAGGTATCAATAATTCCATCAATTTCAAGCTTAACCTCTCCAAAATCATATTCTAGGCGATCGCCGTAATCATACTGTTGTTTGATAAAGCACTCTTTCGGCTTTTTTCTTTTTTCTCTTATTTTATTGCTGATGGTGGATAGGCTGATGTCAAAACCTTTTTCTTTAACCATCTCATAGATTTGGAATTGGGTTAATTGCTGCTTATTTGTTCTTAGTAACTTGCTCTTTTCTTCTTCATTTTCTAGGACTTCGTCAAGAAACTTGTCCATCTCTTCGGTATATTTTCTTGCTTTTCTTCCTGATGAATCGTAAGTTGGCTCCGAACAAATTACTTCTTGAATCTCTTTAATGTCAGCCTGTTCAGTATCAATTAAACTATTTTGTTCTAGATGTTCATTCCAATACTTAGCTACTGTCTTTCGATTAATATGAAGCATTTTAGCTACAGCTCTGTTTGAATGTCCAGCAAGTTTCAGTTTAATAATTGCGTGTTTATCCATTAATGTTATCACTCCAGAATCTCCTTAGCATAAGTTTTATGCTAAAGATCTTATTAAAAAGTGGACCACTTTTCAATTA
>DUPA01000244.1 GCA_012838515.1 Natronincola sp.
AAAATTGCATCCCAAGCGTAAAAGCCACACATCAACGTATAGTGTGTATTCGGGCATATATTCTCCTCCCTGCAAGGATATTCACTCCACAATATTAGTGCAGTATTTGGTAAAGTCCTCCTTTGTTGTGCAAAAAGCAGTGTCGACAAAATGGAATAGTTCACTATGAAGGTGGCAATACTGAAGATTGTAAGCGGCAATTTGGGGGAGGTAATCAGCATGAATAAAGTGGAAATTTGCGGTGTAAACACCGCGGAATTGCCAGTTTTGCACAACAAGAAGATGAGAAAACTCTTGGCACAAATTCAAAACGGCGATACTGCTGCACGAGATGAAATGGTGCAGGGAAATCTCAGACTTGTTCTAAGTGTCATTCAAAGATTTAATAATCGAGGAGAGTATGTTGATGATTTATTCCAAGTTGGATGTATAGGCTTAATGAAGGCAATTGATAATTTCGATTTAAGTCAAAACGTTAAATTTTCAACCTATGCAGTACCAATGATTATCGGAGAGATAAGGCGTTATTTAAGGGATAATAATCCCATCAGAGTTAGTAGATCGTTACGTGATATCGCCTATAAGGCTCTTCAAACTCGAGATAGCCTCGCATACAAGTATTCAAAAGAGCCATCAATAAGTCAGATTGCAGAAGAATTAAAAATCCCACGAGAGGATATTGTTTTTGCACTAGATGCCATCCAAGATCCTATTTCTCTTTTTGAACCTCTCTATAATGACGGCGGGGACCCAATCTTCGTTTTAGATCAGATTAGTGATGATAAGAACACCGATACTCAACTAATAGAAGGTGTGAGTATTAAAGAGGGCATGACTCATTTGTGCAGTCGCGAGCGAATGATCCTTACAATGCGTTTTTACGAGGGGCGAACCCAAATGGAAGTGGCAGATGAAATCGGAATCTCCCAAGCACAAGTTTCCCGTTTAGAAAAAGCAGCATTAAAACATTTACGTAAACACATGGCCATATCATAATGGGGGTAAGCATATGCAGAATAAATCTTTCAAAAGTCGCTGCATCGTTTGTTTAATGTTTATCTTGGGAGGATTCTTAGTTGGTTTGGCAATTCTGGCAACCTACAATTTGTCTACAGATACAGCTTTTGCAAAACAGAATTTAATTAGGCTCCATGTTATTGCCAACAGTAATTTGCCAAAAGATCAAAACCTTAAACTTGATGTGCGCGACGCGATACTTTGTGAAACAAAATCGATTTTAGGAGATGTTCAAAATAAGGAGTTGGCGCAAGAACTTCTAACCGCAAATCAAGACAAGATTCAGGAAGTTGCACAAGCGGTAGTTTATAACCAAGGGTTCGGCTATCCTGTAAACGTCAAAATAGGACATTTTCCATTTCCGCAAAGATCATATGGCGATATTTCCTTACCGGAAGGATATTACGACGCTATCAGAATAGAAATTGGAGAAGCAGTGGGTGATAATTGGTGGTGTGTTTTATTTCCCCCACTATGTCTTGCTGATTTAGAAGGTGCCGATGGTGATCTAATTAAAATTGACGAAGAAACATCGCAAACAACGACTGAAAAAGGTGTTAGTTTAGTCTTCAAGTCGAAGCTCTGGGATCATGTTAGCGAAATGGAGTATGTTCAGAAAATGCAACAATGGTGGAAAGCGTCTGCTGCGAGTTTCACATATTTGGCTGAGTAAAGAATTCAACACTAGTAAGATAAGAGAATCGGCTTCGTGCCGTTTCTCTTTTTCTGTTGTAAGCATATATTTAACGTAAGGGAGGAAAAAACATGACAAAAATCAAAACCTCTGACCTGAGAAGGCTTGACGTTATCTGTATTGAAGAAGGCAAGTATTTAGGAAATGTTTGCGATGTTGATGTTGACCATGATAGTGGAGTTATCAAATTTCTTATTGTTGACCAAATTCATTCGTTTTTTTATTTTTGGAGTAGACGTAGCACAGAATTGGAAATTCCTTGGAAAGATGTTGTGGTTGTTGGAATTGATGTCATCTTGGTTAAAAACAGAATATGGCAACGTTAAGCTTTTTGCTGTATAATAGGCTTGGGAGGTAGATATGATGCGCTGTCCTTTTTGTTTGCATCTAGATAGTAAGGTTTTGGATTCGAGGCAGACCGAAGAGGGGGCCTCTATTCGGCGTCGTCGCGAGTGTATGGCATGTCAGAAACGTTTTACTACATACGAAAGATTAGATGAGATGCCATTTTTAGTAGTGAAAAAGGATGGTCGGAGGGAAGCCTTTTCACGAAACAAGATTCTCAGCGGAATGGTTAGGGCATGCGAAAAAAGGCCCATCTCTGCCGAGACCATTGAAGAGATTGTGTCTGACATTGAACGAGAGGTACGATCCGGCTTAGAGCGCGAAGTTTCATCGGAGTATATTGGTGAGCTCGTTATGGACAAGTTACGTGAACTAGATGACGTTGCCTATGTTAGATTTGCTTCAGTCTACCGACAATTTAAGGACATAGATAGATTCATTGAAGAATTACAAGAATTGCGCAAGCAAGATAAGTAGAATTAACTTATAGTAGGGATTATCCGTTTTAAGTAGAATTTTGAAACGGTGAGGTGAAAAAGTGAGCAAAGTTGATAAAACAAAAAAAGATGGTAAAAAGGGCGTTCTTGCAAGGGAGATAGCGGGAATTCTTTTGATGGGATTTTCCATATTCTCTCTCATTGCGTTACATATCGATACGGCCGGTTGGGTGGGGCGAAGCATCAGGGTCGGCTTAAAGGTTCTATTCGGGGATTTATCCGTCGTTTTTTCTTTAATCCTTTTCCTCTTTGCTCTGCATCTTTTCCGCGAGAAAAAGTTATTATCTTCGAACCGCAAGATATTTGGTTTTGTGCTTTTAATGTTATCTTTAACCTTGCTTTTTCATATGCTTTACTATCGGGAGTATCAATTTCCCCCCATGCTTAAAGAAGAGCTTATTTATGGAAAACAAGGTGAAGGAGCGGGTATTTTAGGTGCTTTGCTCTTAGTCTTTAGCTACAATGCCTTTGGCATACAAGGATCTTATGTTATCTTGGCTACGGCAATTCTCATCGGAATTATTTTCTTGTTCGAAGTGTCTATTCTTTCACTAATAAAGCGGATTTCCCATTCAATGACCTCTTTATTTACCCATGCATGGCATAAGGCCAAAGACGAACGCAACGAAAAGCGGAGAGAACGAAAACAAATTCTTGCAGAAAGAAAGCAGGTAAAGAAGAAGAGGGTTCTTAAAGATGAAAAATATGCAAGTAATGAAAAAGAGAATGAGAACATAATTATAGATAAGCGCCAACCCAAGGAAGTTGTTGAAAAGCCTAATAATGTACTTAAGGAATCCTCTACTAAAAACGCGAAGTCGGCGTCTGAAAGCCATAAACTACCGCCCGCCTTTCTTTTGAAAAAATCAGGTGCTAGGGACAAAGGTAGTGGTGGTGTCCAGAAGGACTTGCTAGAGGAAACCTTCGCCAGTTTCGGAATAGAAGCGAAGGTTGTAAATGTGTCTCAAGGACCGGTTGTAACAAGATATGAACTTCAACCCGCTCCGGGAATTAAAGTCTCTAGAATAACCGCTTTAGCCGACGATTTAGCCTTATCTTTGGCTGCGG
>DUPA01000245.1 GCA_012838515.1 Natronincola sp.
AACTAAAGCCATGCACAAAAGGCATAACAGCACCAAACAATGCTAAAGAACACCCCACTTCCTAAAGATATTGCTCCTTAATTTCTTTAGATTATCAAGAGCACACAGAAATCACATGGCAGATCAAAAAGAGGAAGGATAAACATCCTTCCCCCTTCGTAGCCGGCTATTTAGCCACTTTAAGCAAGCCATTTACATATTTTTGAATTTCGGAAGCATTGGCAAAGCTCTGAATCTCAGTTCCACCATTAACCACTAAAGTCGGTGCCTGCCTTATCCCATATTTCCGCACAAGATCCGGCTTTTCTTCTGCCTGAATTACCTCATACTTAATTCCATGTCTATCTAGAATAGTCGTGGCAATCTTACAGTTAGGGCACTGCTCAGTGACGAAAAGTAAATTTTCTTGCTTGTGACCGTTTAAAGACACCTTACCATTGGAATCACCGTGAGCTAAACCACCTTGAATTAAGTCATAAAGCTTACGCTCCTTATACTCTTGTGACTTACCTGCATTCCAATTGGCCACAGGGCGATAATAGCCCGTTATTCTACTATACACTTCGGTGGCTTGTCCGCAATCGGGGCAACTAAACTGCTCACCGATGAGGTATCCATGGTTTTTACAAATAGAGTATGTGGGTGACAAAGTGTAATACGGCAAATGATAATTTTCGGCAATCGTTTTAACTAAAGCCGCAGCACTTTGCCATGTGGGTAGTTTTTCGCCCACAAAGGCATGAAATACGGTTCCTGAAGTGTAAAGGGTTTGCAATTCATCTTGAATCTCAAGGGCAGAGAAAATATCATCCGTAAAAGAAACAGGCAGATGCGAACTATTGGTGTAATACGGAGTTTCGGCATCTGTTGCCGTAATAATATCAGGGTATTGCTTTCTATCGTGTTTAGCCAATCGATACATGGTGGATTCTGCGGGAGTTGCCTCCAAATTATAAAGATCCCCATAAAGCTCCTGGTAATCAGATAGCCTTTCCCTCATGTGGTTTAAAACATCCTTGGCAAACATTTGAGTTTCCTTAGTTGTTAAATTTGAACCGAGCCATTTGGCGTTGAGTCCCACTTCATTCATACCCAAAAGCCCGATTGTCGAAAAATGATTGTCGAAATTGCCCAAATAGCGCTTTGTGTAGGGATATAATCCTTCTTCCAGCAGTTTGCTTGTCACAGTCCGTTTGACCTTTAGCGAACGTGCGGCAATATCCATCATTTTATTTAAACGCTTATAAAAATCTTCTTCATCAGTGGCAAGGTAAGCAATACGAGGCAGATTAATGGTTACCACACCGATTGAACCCGTGCTTTCGCCACTACCGAAGTATCCTCCGGACTTTTTACGCAGTTCTCGCAAGTCAAGTCTCAGTCGACAGCACATGCTGCGCACATCACTGGGTTCCATATCACTATTCACATAGTTGGAGAAATACGGCGTTCCGTACTTAGCCACCATCTCAAAAAGAAGTCGGTTATTTTCCGTATCGGACCAGTCAAATGATTTGGTAATGGAATACGTTGGGATGGGATATTGAAATCCCCTTCCGTCTGCATCGCCTTCGATCATAATTTCAATAAAGGCTTTATTGATTATATCCATTTCCGCTTGGCAATCTTTATATTGAAAATCCATTTCCTTACCGCCTACAATGGCAGGGAGTTCAGCCAAGTCTTCCGGTACCACCCAGTCAAGGGTAATATTGGAAAACGGTGCCTGCGTACCCCAACGACTCGGTGTGTTTACACCATAAACAAAGGATTCTATGCACTTCTTTGTTTCGTCGTAAGTAAGATTATCAGTCTTCACAAAAGGCGCTAAATATGTGTCGAAAGAAGAAAACGCCTGGGCACCGGCCCACTCATTTTGCATAATACCTAAAAAATTAACCATTTGGTTGCAGAGGCTGGCTAAATGCTTCGCGGGTTTAGAGGTGATCTTGCCTGCCACTCCCCCCAGCCCCTCTTCAATCAACTGTTTAAGGGACCATCCGGCACAATACCCTGTGAGCATGCTTAAATCATGAATATGCATGTCACCCTTGCGGTGCGCGTTGGCGACCTCTTCGTCGTAAACCTCAGAAAGCCAATAATTGGCCGTAATTGCACCGGAGTTACTGAGAATTAAGCCACCCACTGAATAAGTAACTGTGGAGTTTTCCTTTACTCTCCAATCAGTTTCTTTTACATAAGAATCAACCAGTTCCTTATAATCTAAGATAGTGGACTTCATGCTACGAAGCTTCTCACGATGTTTCCGATAAAGAATATAAGCCTTGGCCACATCACCGTAGCCCGCCTGAATTAAAACCACTTCCACGCTGTCTTGAATATCTTCTACTTCAATAAGACCATCTTTAATTTTTCCCTCAAAATCAGCTGTAACTTTTAAGGCTAAAAAATCAATTATGTCTCGATTATATAACCGATTTTTTGCATCGAAAGCCTTAGTAATAGCGATACTGATTTTGTCCAAGTGGAAATCACAGATACTGCCGTCGCGTTTAACTACTTTGTACATGTAATTACCTCCCTGCTTTTTTACATGACCATTAATATTATACAGTTAAAACTTGGTTGAAGTCAACGGCTAAACACAATATCTTGTGTCCAAATACTTAGGCAATTCCACATATAGTTATACGCCCCTTAGTTGAACCACTGGTATAATCGGTTTTATGGCTTCTTTAAGATGAGTGATTTCTTCTTTCGAATAAGAACTTAAACCTTTTTGCAAAACATCTTCGCCATCAACAAATGATTGTAAGAAATATTGCTTCGCACCTTTGATCCAGTTTGCCAGTTCCAGAAGATCCGCTTCATCATGGAAATCCTTGACTATTGTGGTACGGAATTCATATTCAACCGCATCGGTGAGTAAAAATTCCATACTTTCTTCAATGGGGCTTAAATCAAAATCTTGTATTCCCACTGTTTCACCGTATCTGTTAGGCGAATTCTTAACATCAAGTGCAATATAATCCACAAGAGCGTTTGCAACTAAATCTTTTAAGACTTTCGGTCTGGTTCCGTTGGTGTCAAGTTTGACTAAAAAGCCTAATTCCTTAATATCCATCAAATATCTTGATAAGTTCTTTTGTAATGTTGGCTCGCCGCCGGTTACGCAAACTCCTTCTAAAATGCCCACCCTACTTTGAATAAACTTTAGCACTTCGTTCCACTCAATTGTGGAGTTTCCTCCGCTAATCAGCGATGCATTGTGACAAAAAGGACATCGTAAATTACATAAGCCGGTAAAAACAGTACACGCAAGCCTATCGGGATAATCTAATAAAGTAAGCTTTTGGAGACCTTGAATATTCATAATAAATCTCCTCCATTTAGTAAATTGGCTGACCTCCGCTTTGAAATAATACAAAAACAAAGGAACACCGCGGAAGGCGTTCCCCTGATCATCTTTAAACATGTGATTACTATTTGCTTTCTCTTACAAAGTCGCCAATCTTTTTATCCATTTTAGAAATATGATTCGTTAACCAATCAATTACCATCTTATTCGCCCCGAGGATTACAGTCAAACTACCTCCGGAGGAATCATAATCTTCACGTAATTTTTCAAGTTGAGTAATAAATGATTCATGTGCCTTCTTTTGTTCATCATAGGCGGGGTAATTAATGCTTTTCATGTATCGTTCTTCATCGGCGAAATGCTTACGGGTATAGCTGTCAAGAAACTCAAGCATTTCTCCGACGTACCCCTTAGCTTGTCCTTTTCTTCCCGCATCAAAAAGATTTGTTGCTCTTTCAAACCATTCTTTGTGTTGCTCATCAATTAAATCAATTCCCACTGATAAAGATGGATTCCAAGACATTTGAAAACCTCCCTATATTAGTTTAATTTAATCCATAAGTGATTTTACCACAATTTCCCCGGCAACTCAAATTTGAGGAAAATGGTGAGTATCCGGCACGCTTTGTCCTTCTCGCTCATAAAATGAACAAGCGTATGAATCAATACGCATAAAAAACGAAAGGAGAAGAATTATGAGTCATAATGATGTGTATTGTCCTAGATGCGGCGGGCGTTGTTGCTGCATTAAAATAATGCCGGGACCGCCAGGACCAACCGGACCGCCGGGGCCAAGGGGAGTGCCCGGACCCGTAAGCCCCAAAGGAGCGACGGGGGCAACCGGACCCCAAGGACCTACGGGGCCAACGGGACCTAGCGGAGGTCCTCCCGGACCAACAGGTCCGACGGGAGCCACCGGGGCAATTGGTCCTACTGGACCAATGGGACCGGCTGGGCCCATAGGAGCAACAGGTCCGGCGGGACCAACAGGAACAATAGAACCAAACCCTTACCATGTTTATGTGCAAGAA
>DUPA01000246.1 GCA_012838515.1 Natronincola sp.
AGTCGAAGAAATGATAACAGTAAAGCTGCACCCACCAACAACGACGTCTCCAACATTACACTAAGTTTTTTGTTTCGCATTGAATCTACCTCCTTAATTTACGAGTAGACCCGCTTAAAGCGTCAATGATGGTTTTTCAACCATTAAGACACAAAAACATGGACACAAGCGGTCCATGTCTGCATCTACCGCTTCCCTACGCTGGAATTAACCAACAGGTTCTAAGGGTAAGGCAAAATCCTTTCTCAGCTAAAAGCACCCCTAGCGGAACTATTTCGTTAATAAGTATTTCTACAATAGAAATAAAAAGTCCTCCTCAAAGTAAGAAAAGCTTTTCCTATTTTGGAAAAGCTTCTCTTATCTTAAGCTAAACAACTATTTTGTTTATGTCTGGCCTCGCTTTACGCGAAGCCTAATGCCCAGGGAGGTGGTAATTGTGATAATCTACGTAACTTATTCGGTCCCCCTTCCCAATGAATAGATTAGATTGTTGTTTAGCTTGATTATATAATACATCAAATTATCAGACTTGTCAACTCTTATTTACAAATTAATTTTATTAATAGGTAAACTACAGCTAAACGCCAATATTCTAGTTTACTGTACGCATCTTTTTAATATAATATTCAGGGTCGTTTGATTTAAAAATTGCCGAGCCGGCCACAAAGTTTGTGGCACCTGCCTCAGATAAAATTGCAATGTTATCTATAGATACTCCCCCATCCACTTGAATCTCTATGGGGTAATCACAAATCAGCTTTTTACAGTCGCGAATCTTCTGGATCATTGCGGGAATGAATTCTTGTCCTCCATAGCCCGGATTTACAGTCATAATCAAAATCAAATCCAGATCAGGTAATATATACTCTAAACCATTTAAGGGTGTATGTGGATTTAAAGAAACACCGGCCTTAATCCCAAAATCCCTAATGCTTCTGAGGGTTTTCTGCAAATGAACCACAGCTTCGTAATGAACAGTGAGGATTTCAGGCTGGGTTTTGGCAAAATTACTTAAAAGACGGTCCGGGTTCTCGATCATCAGATGAATATCTAACGGAAGGTCCGTACAACGCTGAACAGCTTCGATTATTGGAAGTCCAAAACTAATATTAGGTACATAATTACCATCCATTACATCAATGTGAACTAAATCACTTGTTTCTATTCTACTTAGCTCGGTCTGCAGATTGCTAAAATCAGCTGCTAGAAGCGAAGCACTTATTCTTCTCATAAAATCGGTCTCCTTTCTAAAAAAGAGGTGCAATTTCCTCAAGGAAGATCAAATAATGCTCATAACGCTGCTTGTGAATTTCACCTGATTCTACAGCATCTTTCACGGCGCATCCAGGTTCATGACGGTGCAGACATCCGCGAAACTTGCACAGATTGAAATAATTCTGAAATTCCGGGAAGGCAAATTGCAAATCCGTTTCCATTTCTAATTCTAGATCTAGCTGGGAAAATCCTGGGGTATCGGCAACATAACCGCCTGTGGGTAAGGAAAATAAACTAACTGAACGGGTTGTATGCCGACCTCTTTGGACCCTAGCACTTAACCCCCCTGTCTCTAAAGAAAGTTCAGGGGCGATCGCATTCAAAAGAGATGATTTTCCCACCCCGGAAGGGCCGGCTAAAGCACTAATCTTATTGTCCAGCAAATCGGAGAATTGATCTAAACCAGTGCCACTGGAGCAGCTTGTGATAATCGTTGCATACGATATTTTCGAAAAATATCTTTGGAGCTCTTCAGCCTTTTCTTGATTTAAATCGGCTTTATTTATAATGACAACACAAGATAGGTTGGCCAATTCTGCATGAACTAAAATTCGATCAATGAAAAGGAAATTTGGTTTGGGACTTTCAACTGCAAAAACTGTAATTACCTGATCTATATTCGCTATAGGAGGTCTGGTCAGTACTCTTTCTCTTGGAAGTATTCTTTCCACTACAACATGATCGCCTGCATAAGAAAGTTCAACACGATCGCCAACCAATATCCGCTTTTCCTCTAAGCGTAGTCTTCCCCTCAACGAACATTTGACAATCTTATCTCCAACTTTAACATCGTATACTCCACCAACGCCTTTTATAATAATTCCCTGTTTCATAGGCTACTCCGAAAATCCTTTTTCTAAGAATTGACGTCCCCCAATATAGACAAATAAGCGGGCATCTTTGCCTCGTCCTTGAACGGTGCGGGTTATTCTACTTCCGCCAAAATGGCTTTCGCGATATACCTCTCTGGCACCAAAGTCGTCAATTACTAAGATGACAATTTCTTGGGGAGGACCACTTGGAATGTCAATGGTGACCTCTAAATATTTCCACAAATCTTCATGAGTCCATTCTGAAGATTCTTCTTCTTTAGGCTTTTCTACTTTTTCACCGCGCATCTGCTCCGGCGGTAACGTAGGTTGCGCTATGCCTTGGGAATAAACAAAGTCTATTTTCCAACCTTCTTGTACCTCTGTACCAGGTGCAGGATTTTGTTCAACTACTTGACCTTTAGAATAAATGGTACTATATTCCGGCCACGAATTACCTAGTTGTAATCCTAGATTAGCTAATTTTTCTTCGATTAGTTCAAAGTCTTCGCCTCTAAAGTCCGGCAATGTAAAGGGGACCGCTACTTTTTGACCCTTGCTGATAACTAGATCTACTGCAGTACCTTTCGAAATGGTTGTGCCGGGACGCGGCCATTGCTCTAAAACAATATTTGGACTTGCTTCAGGATCGTAAACTTCCTCTTCTTCACCTAAAACCAATCCCGCCTGTGTCAAGTTTAGCTTTGCTTCCCTTGCCACCAAACCCATGACATCGGGCATAACCATTTCCTCCGCACCCTTACTCATTCGGACTAAGATTTCTCTATCTTGCTTTACCATCCGACCAGGCAACGGGTCTTGGCTAATTACGTGTCCGGCAGCCACCTCATTATCAAATACTGACTGTTCTACCTTTAGCCATAAACCATTAGAACGCATGATGCGATAAGCTTCCATTTCACTTAAACCAACAACATTAGGAACCTGAACTTCTTCGGGGAATAAAATTGTGGGTATTATGCGAATCATACCAAAAACTAAACCACCCAAGACTAATAGTACTACTAGGGCGATTAAAAGTTTTGAACTTTTATTTTTAGATTTTTTTCGTTTGGTTGAATTTTTTCTATTTTTAGCCAATCCGCGACCTCCTTCTTTATGCACATCCGTTACAGGTAGAGGTATAGTATGATCTGTGTGAACTTGCCTTTCAGGATCGGCATCAAAGCGTCTTTCTATTCTCTGAAAAATGCGTACTACCTCGTCCGCACTAGCGGGCCTATCCTTAGGATCCTTAGCAAGAAGACTTAAAACTAAATATTCTAATTCGCCATCCAGCTCCGTAACATATTGCTTCAAGGGCGTGGGAGTTTCTTGAACTTGCTTTAAAGCAATAGCGATAGGCGAATCGCCATAGAAAGGTCTTCGTCCCGTAATCATTTCGTACAAAACAATTCCTAAAGAATACAGATCACTAGCTGCTTGTACATTTGTACCGGTGGCTTGTTCAGGCGAGAAATAATGTACCGAACCTAAGACCATACCGGTCTGAGTAAGATTCGTTGCAGACATGGCTTGCGCAATTCCAAAATCAGTAACCTTAACCCGACCTTCGGGAGTGATTAAAATATTATGAGGTTTTATATCTCGGTGAATAATCCCATGATAATGGGCGTGTGCTAGTCCCATTGCAATTTGCTTACCGACATTAATTATAAACTCTTGGGAAAATCGTCTATTTTGTTTGATTAGATCGTGAAGATTATCGCCCTGAACAAATTCCATAACAATGAAATGAACTTCGTCGGTCTCACCAACATCATAAATATTAACGATGTTTGCATGAGACAAACTAGCAGCCGACCGTGCTTCTCTGCGAAATCTTTCGACAAATTGAACATCATCAGCAAATTGGCTACGTAAGATCTTTACGCCAACGGTGCGATTAAGCAGATGGTCTTTAGCACTATATACCAGAGCCATTCCACCATCGCCGATCTTCTCCAAAATTTCGTAACGATTGACCAGCATTTTACCAATCATGGTCACTCACCTTATACCTTTCTCGCTCAGTTACAAGTTCTAATATTTTAGCAATAATATCCGTTCCTATTGGTGTGGCAACGGTAGCTCCCGTTCCACCATGCTCCACCACTACCGCAATGGCAAACCTCGGTGATCTACTCGGGGCAAAACCCATGAACCAAGCATGATCTTTACCTTTACCGGTTTGAGCAGTTCCCGTTTTAGCAGCAATGTGTAATTTTGCACCAGCATCCGACCGGGCAGTGCCATCTAGTGTTGCCAGCTCCATTGCCCTTCTAATGGCCCTAGTTGCCTCCTCCGGTAAGACCGTTCCCAATTCTTCTGAACGGGCAATTTTCCTCATTTGTAGACCGCCCCTAATTTCTTTAACTATAATGGGTTTCATCATTATACCATGATTTGCTATGGTAGATGCTATCATGGCCATCTGAAGCGGAGTAACTAAAAGGTCCCCTTGACCAATTCCCAAAAGCGCTGCATCATACTGGGAGTGCACTATCTCAGGAACATAACCACTTTGATTATTCAATATAAAATCTACTTTATTCCCTAAGTTAAAAGACCTATAGTAATCCAAAAGACTGTTATCTAATTCTATAGCCAACTGGGCAAAAACCACATTTGAAGAATAAGCCAACGCCTCATCGATGTTAATTTTACCTAAGTTTCTATTTCCAAAATTACTAATGGTTCGATCCCCGATTGCCAAAACCCCAGAATCATTCCATGTTTGATTTTCATCTATAATTCCCTCGCGAAAGGCCGCTCCATAGACCACGGGTTTAATGGCTGAGCCAGGTGGGTACAGCCCATGCGTTGCCCGATTCAAAAAAGGACTTCGCATATCTTCGAGGTAATTTGACCAATTTTTGTCTAGTAAATTACCATCAACAAAAGGCGATGATACTAGGGCCAATATTTCACCATTACTTGGTTCGAAAACCACAACTGCACCGATATTAGAACCGAGACATTCTTGTGCAATTTTTTGGATTTGCAAGTCTATAGTGGTGTATATTTGTCTGCCCCTAATTAATTCATCATGTAAAACATTCTCTAAACCCGTTATACCATAACGTTGATGAAAATATCCCACAACATGGGAAAGTGACGCCACGGCGTATTCCCTTACATATTTATCATCAATTTCAACTGATTTTGCTAAAGTCTCCCCATGTCGATCAAAAATGGTTCCCCTTTCCGCCTGAAACATTTGATAATAGCGGGGGTTAGCAGAATGTTTATTTAAATCGGCGTAAGTTTGCCAATATAATAAGCCAACTAATATGATACCATAACCTAATAATATTCCCACAAAACACTTGCGCAATTTTGAGGTCATGAAGATTTCCTCCCCATACTTGTTAGCATGCCCAGCATCCAAAATTGAGCAACTAAAGAAGTAGAACCAAAACTTAAAAATGGCAAAGTCATACCGGTAAAAGGGAGAAAACGTAAAATGCCGCCAATCACCATGAATATCTGTATGTGAAATAAAAACACAAATCCTAAACCGATGGTTCGCTGGGCATCATCATCAACACCTCTGAGTAGTTTAATACCCCAAAAAGCTAAAGTAGCATAAATAAGAATTAACGCCCATGTACCTAAGAGTCCAAACTCTTCACCTATAACAGCAAACAAATAATCCGTGTGGGCTTCTGGAATTACCTGCACCATTCCGGCTCCTAAACCGCTACCAATAAGACCACCCGCGCGAAGGGCAAACAAACCTTGTAAAATCTGGTATCCCTTGCTATCTAAGAACTTCCAAGGCCTAAGCCATGCTTCAATACGGTTAAGCATATGCGGAAAAAATAACAACGAACTAAAAAATCCAGAAAAAGCTATCCCCACATATATGCCGAGCTTTGCCCAGGAAAAAGATACATACAATGACAAACTGCAAAAACTTAAAAACACCAATAGTGCAGGCCCTAAGTCTTTTTGCAAAGCTAAAACAAGGAAAAAGGCAATTAAGATTGCATACATACCTTTAGGTTGCCGTTTTTCTACTAACTCTCTTCCTAAAAAAATAAATAGTAAAACACGAGCCAGTTCAATAGGTTGGAAGCGAAAAGTTCCCACGGCTAGCCAAGCTTTGGCACCACCAATCCGCACACCAAACAGCAAAGTTAATACGAGTAAAGTAAGCGATGAGGAGCTCCAAAACCAAGGGCTGTCAAAACAAGTAAAACGGCCGCTTAAACCTGCAAAATAAGCTATTACCGATACCAAGGTACCCCAGAATTGCGAAGTTGCCCAATTGGGATTTAAGCGATACAGAAACACCCACGATACCAAGACCAAGATAGCCACAAAAGGAATTGCATGTGCCTCATGGCCTAGCTTTTTTGTAATAAAGTAAATAAGCAAAAAGGTGAACCAGAGGGTCACCGGTTGCCACCACTCAGACAAACCTTGGACAATAAATAGCCAAAAGACTATGCATACAAACCAAACGGTGAACTCTAACCATGTTCGGTAGAGAGAACTCACATAATTTCCTCCTTTTAGAAAAGGGCAATTATTATAGAGATATTATCTGGTCCTCCAAGATCATTAGCTAACGTTACTAGTTTTTCCGCCACACTTTCTTCTCCGTGGGCATCCTTTAAGATTTGTGCAATTTGATCATCAGTTACAACATCAGTTAACCCGTCACTACAAAGAAGTAGAACGCTTCCGGGTAATAAGATTCTCTTTTTTAACTCCACTTCTATATCTTCTGATCCTAGAGCTTGAGTCAGAATATGTCTCTTCTTATGTGTTTTAGCTTCCTCTTTTGTAATTGTACCTAAACGCAGTAGTTCTGCCACCATCGAATGATCATTTGTTATTTGTTCTAGCTTGCCATCGTGAAAGAGATAAGCCCTACTATCACCCACGTGTCCAAGGGTTAGTTCGAACTCTCCGGAACTAAGAGGCTCAATCCATGCAAGAGTAATGGTAGAACCCATCCCTTTATACTCTTCTTGCCTTGAGCTAGCCTCTAAGATTTCTTTTTGGGCGCGTTCAATTGCCTTTCTTATTTCGCTTGCGGGATCTTGCCCAGAAAAAGGAAAGTCTTTAATAGCTCCTATCGCCAAATTTGATGCAACTTCTCCTGCCAAGTGTCCACCCATACCGTCGCAAATCACTAAGCATTGAGAACCCACCCAGAGAGAGTCTTCATTGATCTTCCTCACTCGCCCCACATCAGTTGCAAATTTAACCTTCACGGACAACACTCCTACTACTTTAACTCATCCAACATAGCCCGAATCAACCTGATCACAATCCGCATAAACCATAACAATAACCCGGCGCGAATTATCCATTGTACTATAATCATGATTTATCCTCGTATATCAAAACCGTCCGACCCAGTACAATTTTGTCTCCGTCGCACAATAAGGCTTCGTCTGCCTTTTTGCCATTATGCAATAGACCGTTCTTACTGAAGTTATCTTTAATTAACCAAGCATCATCCGCGAATTTAAATCTGGCATGAATACGACTGGCGTTAGGGTCAGTCAAAACCAGATCGCAATTTCTTCCCCTACCGACCGAAAATCCCGGATGTAAGTCAACCGTTAGTAAATTTGTCTCATGCGGAGATTCAATTATTGTCAATCTAGCTTTGGGGATCTTCAAGGTATTGTATGGTTTGGTTGGCTCTTCTAAATACTTCAGTGTATCAATAGGTTCTGTTTTATTAAGACCTTTTCCTTTTATATGTTGAACAATAGCCCAAATATTCTTAATAATGCTTACGCCCAAATTTGTTCACCCCTAAAGATTTATCCTTTTACAAAGACTGCCTTAACTGTCCACAAGCGGCTTTAATGTCAGTACCCCGTTCTTTACGAATAGAAACGGGAATATTAGCCTCATCTAAAATGCGAGCAAATTCCTTAATGTTGTGTTCTGATGGACGTTTTTCTTCGCCCACAGGATTAACCGGAATAAGATTCACATGACAAAGTCTGCCTTTTAATAACTCGACTAGCTTTTTGGCATGTTCAACCTTATCATTAATATTAGCGATCAGGGCATACTCAAAGGAGAGCCTTCGTCCTGTCTGTTCCACATAAAAATCACATGCTCCCAGTAATTCGTTTAAGGGATAAAGCTTATTTATGGGCATGATTTCGGAACGCACATCGCCTGAAACGGCATGAAGTGAAATGGCCAAATTGATCTGAAGTTCTTCACCTGCCAAAGCCCTGATTTGGGGAGCTAACCCGCAGGTAGATAATGTAATACGCCTAGCTCCGATGTTTAAACCGGTTGCATCATTTATAAGCCGTATGCTTTTAATGACCTGATCATAGTTTGCCAAGGGTTCTCCCATACCCATGTATACGACATTAGAAATGCTTAACCCTTGCTCCTTAAGATAATTTTCAATCCATAATGCTTGAGCAACTATTTCACCGGCACTTAGATTTCGACTAAATCCGCCTTTTCCCGTTGCACAAAAAGAACAATTCATGGCGCAGCCCACTTGTGTAGAAATGCAAATAGTTTGCCTATGATCCTCCGGTATCCAAACAGCTTCAATTGTGGCATCATCGTGCAACCTAAACAAGAACTTTTCTGTACCGTCGATAGACCTTTTGTTTACCACAAGATCAAGGGGAACCGGGTGCCCAAATTTATCCTTTAATAGTTCAATCAATGCCGCAGGAAGATTAGCCATGCTATGAAAATCCTGAACCGTTTGTTGATGTATCCAATGAAAAATCTGGCTCGCTCTATAAGGGGCAACTTTATGTTCTTTTAACCATTGAGCTATTTCAGAAACAAAAAGTCCAGTCAAATCTATATTACCCCCACTGTTCATCTTTAGACCTCCATTCAAAATCAAAGGGTGAGTTCATGAGTAAAAAAGCAAAAATTCACTTTTTAACTGCTTACGTAGAATATCTTCTAGATCAGGGTATCCGATCTGAGGAATACTATTTGGGGGACGCTTCGCGCTTTTTACGATTCCTTTTAGCTAACACGACTTATGAGCAAATCGAAAGTTATATTAATAATACAAATCGTTCCCCATCTTATCGTGCACGATTAGAGACATCGCTGAGGAAATTTTTTGTGTTTGCCGAGGAAAAACTGGCTATTAAAAACAAATCTTTACAGGTAATACAAAAAGAAACCAGATCAGCACCTGGTTTACAAAGTAATAGTGGTCGGGGCGACACGATTTGAACGTGCGACCTTCGCGTCCCGAACGCGACGCTCTACCAAGCTGAGCCACGCCCCGTAAGCCCAGTATAAACTTCTTGGTTCTGATTTGTCAACGTAGGAATTTTATTACATTTAAAAAAGCATATTTTCAATAGTAAAGATGCTTTTCCAATTACATACTTTTGCTTTGTTCAGCAATTTTGGCAATGATTAACGAGTTTGTGGGCATACGTTCGCAGCCATGAGGATTACAGAGATTCTTAATATATGTTACATTGCCGTTTTGCCAAGCGGCCACAACCGCGTTGCGAATTGCCGCTTCCACCCCTGTACCCGTAGTCTTATATTTTTTAGCCAATTCGGGGTACATCTCTTTGGTTAGACCACCACTTAAATAATCCTCTTTCGAATACATTAAAACAGCTTCTCTTAAATAAGTAAACCCCTTGTAATGAGAAGGAACTCCCATGCTATGTAGAATTTTTGTTACCTTTTGTTCTTGTGTTTCCGCGCCTTCCAAACTCGCTGCACTTTCGTTTAAAACTAAAAACCCGTTTTTTTGACTAAAAAGCTTTATGCGCTCCACTAAAACTTTTAAATGAAAAGGTTTTATCAAAAAATAATCTGCGCCTAGAGCACTGAATTGCCTCAGAATATTGTCATTACCAAAAGCGGTTGTAACCAGAATCCTAGGTTTCTTTATTAACTCTAAAGTCCGTAATCTTTCTAGAACACCGATTCCATCTAGGTAAGGTATATTATTATCCATTATGACAACATCCGGTTCAAGTTCTTCGATTTTTACTAAAGCTGCTTCTCCATCATGAGCTACCCCTATTACCGTGAAATCTAGTTGATCATTCAAATACTCCAGTAGTACTTGACAAAATTCAACATTATTATCCACAATAAGGATCTGCACTAATTACCCTCCATAACAATTTTTATTAGTCAATTTGCATAATTTGACATAAATTCACAATCTCCTCCTATTGTGTTATTCTTAAATTAATCTAGCGTTAGCAGTTGAACCTTGCCAGTTTTCTTGTTAAGATTAAATTGAGGCATGACTCTTCTGCGGACTTCTTACGAAGTTAACGCTTTGACCGAAG
>DUPA01000247.1 GCA_012838515.1 Natronincola sp.
GTAAAGTTCATTGATGCTTGACTCACGTAGACGATTGTTTTCGCGCGTGTTAGCATGTAAATAGCACAAGTCAAACTTGGACAGACCCTCTTGAAAACTATAAACTATAATCAGGAGGATGAAGTTAATGTCTAGGTCTAAACGATATTCTAAACAGTTTAAAGAGGATGCCATAGCCTATGCCCGCGATTCCCATCTAAGTGTCAATGCCGCAGCCGACAACCTCGGGGTGGCCCCAAGTACGCTGGGTAAATGGATTAAAAAAGCCAATTCGGGTGAAGATGTTCATCGCGGTTCCGGAAACTATCGTTCCGATGAGGCCAAAGAGAATGCCAGGCTTCGCAAGGAACTAAGGGATACAAAGGATGCCCTCGAAATATTAAAAAAAGCAATCAGCATTCTGGGCGACTGACAGAGGAACTCTTTTCGCAAATGCTAAAATTAGAGAAATACCTAAAGCGAAAAGGCAAACGCCGCCTCAACGTCAGCGGGGTGCTGCGGATTCTAGGCGTATCTAGAACTGGTTATTACAGCTTTAAACGAAGGGAATCCAACGCAAAACTGTCACGCAAAGATCACATTAAAGAATTGATTTTAAAAATACACCTCAAGTCAAAGAGAATCTATGGGGCACCTAAAATCACTATGGAACTAAGGAAAAAGGGTATAAGAATCGCAGAAAGAACCGTCGGAAAATATATGCGGGAAATGGGGTTAAGAGCCCACTACATCGTCAAGAGACCCCCAGTGCCACATTCTGACCCTAGTTTCGAGATGGAGTTAAAGAACTTGTTACGGGAACAATTTAATCCCAAACATCCTAACACGATCTGGTGTTCGGACAGCACCTATATACGGACCAAGAACGGGTTTGTGCACCTCACCAGCATTATGGACTTGTTTTCCAGGCGGATCATTGCCTGGAGGTTATCCAAAACTTTAGAAGCGAGATGGGTTGTTGAATGTATTGAAGAAGCAAAAAAGTACCGTACCACGGCGGAGCCCTTGCTTATACATTCTGATAGGGGCTCGCAGTACATATCCCAAGACTATCTTGAAGCCTTGGGCGATATTAAACCGAGCTATTCTAGGAAGGCTAGTCCGTGGCAAAATGCTTGCATCGAGTCTTTTCACGCCTTGACAAAAAAGGGAATGGCTCTACAGCTTTAAGATAGCGGATTTCGGCCATGCTTACAAACTTGTCTTTGAATACATTGAGGCCTTTTACAATACCGTTAGAAGCCATAGTCATTGTGATTACCTATCACCAGCGCAATATGAGGGTTATTATTACCAAAAATTAAAAGGCTCCTTAGAGAAGGTTGCCTAATGGGGATTTGTTCGAGTTTGGGTTGTACTATTTATTGACATAGTACCCCGCTTAACGCATAACTTCATTTAGCAACGTCTCATAGTTATCAATGACTTCGTACTTCACGGAGTCACTACTAATTGCCTTGAAATGTTCTCTGGCGCAATGAATCTTCAAATCCTCTGCTTTACGCAGCTCCAAACTCTCAAGGTTGCCTTTGGTTTCAGCAACGAAATAAATGTGCTTCACTTTATCCTCTTGGAA
>DUPA01000248.1 GCA_012838515.1 Natronincola sp.
AAAATGTAGGAAAGGAATTTTTGACGAAATAGTAGATAAGTGCGCAATACACGCCAGATCCATAACCTCCTGAACATTCGTTGAGGCAAGGAGGGCAAAACCGGTTTGCCTACAAGCCATCACATCTTGATGATCACCAAATATCGAAAGGGCATGGGAGGCTAGGGCTCGCGCACTAACATGAAAAACGCAGGGTAACAGCTCACCTGCAATTTTATACATGTTGGGAATCATTAATAACAAACCCTGTGAAGCGGTGAATGTTGTGGTTAAAGCTCCTACACTTAACGCCCCATGCACTGCTCCGGCCGCACCTGCCTCAGACTGCATTTCTACTACCTTTACTGGTTCTGCAAATAAGTTTAATCGCCCATGGGCACTCCATTCATCAACAAATTCTGCCATGGGTGAAGATGGGGTTATTGGATAGATTGCACTAATCTCAGTGAAAGCATATGCCACATGAGCCGCGGCCTCGTTGCCATCAATCGTAATATACTTTTTCATGCTTTGCCTCCGTCTTTTCATTCTTAAGTATATTATTGGACATTTATTTTTTATCATACAGAAATTTAAAAGTTACTTATGGTTAGTCCATTAAAATATTAAAAAGCCACTCCGTTCCTGAAAACGTAGTGGCTTTTCTATGCAATAATACTTACAGTTTAATCCGCAATCTCAATTGAAATACTGGAAAAATTATAATCAATCAGAACTTCAGGTTCTGAAGATCTCCTTTTACGAAAGATACTACCGATCGTCTCGCTATTAATGAAGGGCAAATTAATGCTATAGGGTTCTTTTAGCCCGTCTAGCTCAAAGTCATAACCTCTATCATCAGG
This sequence comes from Natronincola sp., assembly GCA_012838515.1. Taxonomy (GTDB): domain Bacteria; phylum Bacillota; class Limnochordia; order Darwinibacteriales; family Darwinibacteriaceae; genus DUPA01. The sequence goes on from DUPA01000248.1 coordinate 843, forward strand.
CAAAAGGCGAATCTGAACGGCATCGAAATTACTATCCAATTTTAATGACCCGGAGATTTCAGACAAGCCCACACTACTAAAATTTGTGTCGCCTGCAAATGATCCCACGACATTTTCAACTGATACGGTGGAGAAACTGGACTCTAATTCCAAATTCCCTTGAAAATCTTGAACATTAATTGTGCCAAAATTGTTTTCTAACCGTACTGACATGTCATGGGGCACATTGACAAGATAACTTACACCGATTAGTCCATTATTATCAGGAAAATCACCCTCTAGCGCGTAATGTAGGGTTCTTCCATCATTTGTTTCTTTAATCCTTAGTGTCTCAAAAACCTGCTTTTTATTTGCCCCTATAGTGCTGATTATCTCAATTTCATCTCCGTCTGATGATTGGAGATCTATCGTTCCAAACACACCCTCAATAACAACCACACTAAGATCTTCTCGAGTTCTTCTAAATACTTCCTCCTTTTCAAATTCAAAATCTGCAGAAGGATTGTTGACATTTATTTCAAACGAACTTCTATTACGATTCTTTATATTTGTAGTGAAAGAAGCTTTAATATTCACATAAAAAAGAAAAGACAAGACAACCAGAATAGCTAACGTGATTCGTCGAATTTTAATTTTTCTCGCCCCCTTAATTTACTTCCAAATAGTTATCGAACAAATAGGAAGTTAACCAGAACAACCCAATAACAGCAATTAGAGCCCCGATATTAAGAGCAAGAAAGAATTTAACGTTCACCAAATATTGTAATTGGTCCAAGCGCATTATTTGATGCATGGGGATACGAGGAACCCAGTTAAAAAGAGGTGCTAACCATCGACCAACCGTACTAACCAGATTAATGGCGAGAATCCAAACCCATATCTGGACTAAACCTTGAAACCGACCGATCATCCTGCTAACCACAAAAGATAATTGTATAAAAACAATGACCGCGGTGAATAATACAAGACTTAGCAAATATAGGATCGCTAAGTTTCTTAGAATCCACGATAACCTTGGTGTATCGGTGCCAATCGCCCCAATGAGCGGGTTTGCAAAAATAAATGTGCCAACTGAAATTACACCGAGCAAGGTCGTGTATTCCACCCATAAACTCACGATCTTACTTAATAAGACTTGCCACCCGGGCACGGGCAGTACTTGAAGGGTATAGACGGTATCGTCCTTCCACTCAGTATTTAACTTTTGTGCCGCCTGCCACACAAACCATATGGGTAGGAAGGCAAGGGATATACCAACGGGCACAATAAGCGACGCCTCATGCCACGAGCCCATTTTTACATTAAACCACGTAAGAGCCATGGAAATCGCGATTATGGCAGCAACTATCCCCACCGACATTTTACTTGCATTGAGATCCTTGCGAATTAAATTTGCAAAACGTGACATTAAGCAAAAACCTCCTTAAATAGATCATTAATGGATTTACCATGTTGTAATCTTAAATCTTCCGCATTACCTTGTAGACTAATTATTCCTTCATCAAGAAATATCACTGAATCAAATAATTGCTCGGTATCGCCGAGGGAATGGGTGGAAATGATCATGGTTTGGTCTTCACTTTTAAACTGACGAATAATGCCTTCCACGATTCGATCTCTAGAAGCGGGATCTATACCGCTAAAAGGTTCGTCAAGTAAAATAAGCGGTGCGGTGCGGGCAAGAGCCAAGATCAACTTTAAACGTGCCCTCATTCCTTTAGAAAGAGAACTTACCTTTTTATCACGTTCTAAACGCATAAAATCCAATAATTCTCTTTCCCTCTCCACTTCCCAGTCGTCATAAAAACTAGAAATGAACTTAATAGTCTGATCAATTGTCATCCAGCGATAGAGGCTATCTATTTCAGGTACAAAAGCAATCATTGCCTTAGTGTGACGAGATGGCGATTTACCAAAAATCTCTATGGAGCCATTATCCGGTTTAATTAAGCCCACCACTGACTTTAATAAAGTTGATTTTCCACTTCCGTTGGGTCCCAAAAGTCCACAGATTTGACCCTTAGAAAGAGTTAAATCTAATCCCTTTAGCGCTTCTACCTTAGGGTACTTCTTAGTTAAATTCTTGATAACCAAAGCGTCTGTCAAATTCATTCGTCGCTCACCTCGCCTTTTAATTCTAACTTTTGGAACATCTGCTCTACTTCCTTTACCGTTTCTTCTTGAGTTAATCCCAGTGAACGCATGGCATGCACGAAATCGTCGACTAGATCTTTTAACATTTCCGTTCTCGTCTCCTCCACAATCTTTTCATCTTGACACACAAAGGTGCCTTGCCCTCTTAGAGTTTCGACCATACCCAATGTTTCCATCTCTCGATAAGCCCTCTGCACAGTGTTGGCATTCACTTTTAGAAGTGCGGCCAGATCCCTTTGAGATGGAACCTTCTCACCTGGTTTCAGTACACCAACAGCAATTTGACGTTTGAATTCTAAGATAATCTGAAGATAAATCGGAGTTGAAGTATTAAAGTCTATATTCAAAAATTATCACCCCTTTTCGCATGGTGCATTAGGTCACTAGTGCACCGTTATGATAACCCGCTAAACTTTAAATGTCAAGGTTATTATTTAATCTTTTGACACAGAATAAATCGGAGGGAAAGTTATGCTCGCGAAACTACAACTAGCAGTCAAATATATTCTAATCACCGCCGCATCCCTACTTATGCTCGGATTATTTGATAGTAATCCGGCATGGAAGGTTTTAATCTACGCCCTTTTTGCACTGGGTCTTAACCAAACAATAGACCACCTGTATAAGGGACCCGTAGCCCCGTTGATTCAGGGGGTCAGTGCGACTCTTCTAGCATATGTGTTGAGTTTAACACCTTTCTTGCGGGCGACTTTTGCCACTTTAATTGGTTTTGCCATATTGTTTAGCGTGGCAGAGCTTTTTTACAGAAAATTCGTTAAAAAAAGCAACTAAAAACTATAGGGGAAAGGGAGAAAATTATGCATGGAAAAATTGCTGTAGATGCGGTTCTATCCAATGTTCGAGAATATCTTGAGCAAAATGGGTTTGAAGTTGTGGATCCAGAAAAGAATCTAGGGCATGCCAAAATTGTTATTACCAGTGGACTAGATAAAAATTATCTAGGAGATGAAAGTATTAAAACAGAAGTGCCGGTAATTGATGCCAGCGGCCTAACGGAAGATCAAGTTTTAGCAGAAGTTGAACGAAGATTAAATATCTCACACTAGATGCTTGTGAAAAGCACCGGCCCTTGGGTAGGTGCTTTTGTATTTTGTCTAACCCAAATGCTAAATAAAGGAGTTCATTTAAAAGAACTGAAATAGACCTTTAATAGAACTTTTCGAAAAAACATTTGGGGAGGACTGTACCATGACCAATAATAAACAAATCGAAAAATTGTCTTCAGCTTGGCAGGGCTTAATACCTAAGCCTGTGTCCTTAGAAAAAATGGATGGATGCTTTTGTATTAATCAAGAGACTAAAATTGTTATCGCGTCTGCAGAAGAAGAAATCTTAAAGATCGGTCAATATTTAGCAAATCTTCTTAAACCCGCAACCGGCTTCCCCCTAGAGATAACAAAGTCTACTAATTATGTGGCGCAGAATATTATTTCCCTAAGCATTAAACACGATCCTTCTTTAAAAGAAGAGGGATATGAATTGGTGATCTCCACCGAGTCAATTAATCTGTCTGCCAATAAGGGACATGGTTTATTTAATGGGATACAAACACTAAGACAATTGCTTCCCATCACAATAGAAAGTAATGTAAAGCAAGACGGACCGTGGGAATTGGACGCTTTGATTGTTAAGGATTATCCCCGGTTTAGCTGGCGTGGCGCAATGATTGATGTGGCCAGAAGCTTTTTCACAGTTGAAGAAGTAAAACGTTTTATTGATCTTTTCGCACTCCACAAGATTAATAGACTACATCTACATTTAAGCGATGACCAAGGTTGGAGAATAGAGATTAAAAGTTGGCCGGAGCTCACTAGCCACGGAGGCAAATGCGCAGTGGAAGGGGGGAGCTCCGGTTACTACACTCAAGATCAGTATAAAGAAATTGTGCGATATGCCCATGAACGATTTATGCTGGTGATTCCGGAAATCGACGTTCCGGGCCATACAAATGCTGCATTATCTTCATACGCAGAACTAAATAGTGATGGAATCGCGCCTCCTTACTTTAGGGGAATGAAAGTGGGATTCAGCACACTAGACACGGATAAAGACATAACCTATGAGTTTCTTACGGATGTTTTCACTGAAATAGCCTCCATTACCCCCGGACCATACCTGCATGTAGGTGGTGATGAAGCACTGTCCACTACAGAAGAAGAGTATTCGCACTTCCTTTCCCGGTTAGAAACCATTATTGCCTCTTTAGGCAAAACTATGATTGGTTGGGGCGAAGTTGGCCATTATGAAAATCTCAATTCAAGTGCAATCATTCAACTTTGGCAATCCCCCGCCAAGAAGGATCACGAATTTGCCCTTAAACACGGCATAAAAACCATCATGTCTCCTGCACACAAGATCTACGTTGATATGAAGTATGATGAAAGCACCCACGTTGGACAGGATTGGGCAGGATATGTTAGCGTTGAAACGGCCTATAA
>DUPA01000002.1 GCA_012838515.1 Natronincola sp.
GTGGGTTTTGTAATAATCAGGCCCTAATCGATGAGCAAGGTAATCCCACCGGGGTTTTGTTATCAGAGGTTTATAATGCCCATTTAGGGCGCTGGTTTGAGGCGCATACCATGGCAACCGTGTGGGAAGGAAAATTAGCCAGATTAGAAGTGGCTATTGAGATAACTGATCGTGTCCAATTACAAAATATTATTAGTCCCCGTGAAGAATATTATGGAGCAATGCTCGATTCCATCGGAGATGGGGTCATTGTAACTGATATTGATGGTAAAATAACTTGGATGAACCCCAAGGCTCAAGAGCTCACCGGGTGGTCTAAGCAATCGGCGCTGGGAGAACCCTTCGAAGAAGTTTTCGTAATAATAAATTCGAATACCCGCGAACCACATTCTAGGGTAATTTCGGAAGTGTTGGAAACCGAAGACGGCGTTACTTTGGCCAATCATACTTCGTTGATTTCTAAAAATGGTCATGAATATCATATAGCCGATAGTGCAGCGCCTATAAAAGATCGGCGGGGCAATATTTTAGGGGTTATAGTGGTATTTCAAGATGTAAGTGAAGACTATCGTAAAAGAGAGGCTTTAAGGGCCAGCGAAGAACGTTTTAGAACACTTTTTGAGCATTCCATAAACGGAATAGCCCTACATGAGATGATTTATGATGATGGGGGCAATCCCATTGATTATAGATTTTTAGCAGTGAACAAATCCTTCGAAAATATCACGGGGCTAACCGCCTATGATATAATTGGCCGAACTGTTAGTGAATTTTTGCCAAAGATAGAGAAATATTGGATTGAAAGATATGCTAAAGTGGCCCAAGAAGGCACGCAGGTAGAATTTGAACAGTATAATCAAGATTTAAAAAAGCACTTTATTGTTCGGGCTTATAGCCCCGGAATCGGCCTGTTCGTCACAGTCTTTCACGATGTGACTAAACAAAAAATTCTCGAAAGGGAACTGAATGAGCTTGCCTTTCGCGATCCATTGACCGGATTATATAATCGGCGCTATTTAGAACGAGAACTAAATCGTTTAGGTGAAATCCCGGATCAACACCCTTTAAGTATTTTAATAGGTGATGTAAATGGTTTAAAGATTATCAATGATTCAATGGGACATGCCGAGGGAGACTTTGTTCTTAAGGCCGTGGCCAACGCCATAGAGAAGGTGAGTCGTCCTGAAGATGTGGGTGCCCGTTGGGGTGGTGATGAGTTTGTTTTACTTTTGCCTAAAACAAATTCTAAAGAAGGGCAAGAGATTGCAAAAAAGTTAGAAGAGATTAGTGCTTCCGCAGCTAAAAACAGCATATCCCCCAGTATAAGTGTTGGGGTGGCCACAAAACATAGTGTTGATGACAGTTCGACAGATGTTTTACGAAATGCCGAGAACCGTATGTATAAAGAAAAGATGACTAATGCGAAAAGTAGTAGAAACACCCTTGTAGCTTCTTTACAGCGGACATTAGCGGAGAAAAGCTATGAGACGGAAGCCCATGCAAGGCACTTGGAAGAATTGGCCTTGGCAGTGGGTAGGGAAGTGGGTTTAAGAGAATCTGAATTAAGCCAGCTCTCTTTGGTGGCAATTTTACACGATATAGGTAAAGTTGCCATTCCGGAGCAAATTTTAGAGAAGCCTGGCCCTCTAACTAATAAGGAATGGAAAGTAATGCGAGAGCATGCGGCTATCGGTTATAGGATTTTAGTTTCTTCACCTGATTTAATTGAAGTTGCAGAAGGGGTTTTATCACACCACGAACGCTGGGATGGTAGGGGTTATCCGCGGGGGCTTAAGGGAGAGGAAATACCCATTTTAGCTAGAATCATCAGTATTGTTGATGCCTATGATGCCATGACTACTGATCGCCCATATCGGAGAAAGATGATTCCTCAAGATGCCATTAGGGAAATAGAGATGTGTGCGGGAACTCAATTTGATCCGCACTTGGCAAGGTTATTCGTTGACATGATGAACCAAAAGATAGTTGAAGTATAAGCTAGGTAGGGCCACAGCCTCACCTAGCTCGTTTTTTTATAATTCGATTTGCAGTTCTACGGGACAGTGATCGCTGCCTAAAATTTGGTCATGAATTAGTGCATCAATAAGATTTTTGTCAAGATCGGCGCTGGTTAAGAAGTAGTCAATTCTCCACCCAATATTCCGTTCTCTTGAATTAGCGAAATAAGACCACCATGTGTAGGCATCTATTTTGTCCGGATAAAAGTGTCTGAATGTATCGGTGAAGCCCGCATCCAATAAAGTGGTGAATTTTTCCCGTTCTTCGTCACTAAAACCGGCGTTCTTTCTATTGGTGGCGGGATTTTTTAAGTCGATTTCTGTATGAGCCACGTTCAAGTCGCCACAGATGATCACGGGTTTAGATTTGTTTAAATCCACAAGAAACGATCGAAAGGCATCATCCCACGTCATGCGATAATCTAGACGTGCTAAACCCCTTTGGGAATTGGGAGTATATACATTGGTAAAGAAGAAATCGTCGTATTCTAGGGTGATCATTCGACCTTCTTTATCGTGCTCTTCTATTCCTAGGCCGTAGATTACATTGGTTGGTTTGTGTTTTGTGAAAATGGCTGTTCCTGAATAGCCTTTTTTCTCTGCACTATTCCAGTATTGTTCGTAACCGGGGAGTTTTAATTCTAGTTGTCCTTCTTGCATTTTTGTTTCTTGTACGCAGAAAAAGTCGCTATCTATTTCATGAAAAAAGTCTAAAAACCCCTTTTTCACGCAGGCCCTTAAGCCATTTACATTCCAAGATATTAATTTCATTGTATCTCCTCCTAGCCCTTTCAATTCTTCGTTTTTGTCTTTAATACCTTCAAAAATAATTTAACTAAAGGAAAATAAAGGTTGTGGTATAATATTGGTGAATAATTCTTTTGGGAGGTGCAAAATGCTAATAAATATTCTATTGATTCTTACGTATGTCGCACTATTCTTCGCCATAAATTCAATTGCCCGTTTAGAACGTAAAATAACTGAAACTAATAGAACCTTAAGCCTAATTTGCGAACATTTAAAGATAGAAGATGAATATGACAGGCAAATTGAGGAAACCATAAGCGAATTAATTAACGAACAAAGAAAAACCGAGGCAATAAAGAAACATAGGGAACTAACAAGTTCAGGATTGAAAGAAGCATATGATTATGTGGAAAGACTAGAAAAAAGATTGTCCAAATAGAGCTTAACACAAGCTAGAAGGGATGATGTAATGAAACGTAAGATAGGAGTGCTTTTATTAATTGTATCATTATTAGCGGGGTGTAGTGTTTCGGTGACTACTTATCCTCGTTATGGAAGTTTACAAGGTACCGTGCAGGTCGTGGATCGCGGATATGAATATCAGTCAATGGAAGGCTCGGGGCTAATTGATCCTCAGGACATAGTAATTGCTCCTCAAGGTTATTTCGACGATGATCATGTTTACAAAGCGCTAGAAGGGGCACTAGTAGAAGTAGATGGCAAGCAAATTATAACAGGTGGAGATGGGCGCTTTTTCTTTCGAGATTTAACTTCGGGACAAAAAAGAGTTAGGGTTAGCTCTTCAAAATTGACACAAGATCTGGAATTTTCTGTATATGTAGAGCCTGGTAAAACAACGGAAACAAGATTTCGTTGGGAAGGGGTAGGCTATTATTTAGTAATAGGTATTGAGGATTATTGGTATGAAGAAAACTCCCCAGGTTCGCGGCGTGATGCGCAAGATATGCATAGTTTGTTCAAGAACAACAATAATTTATATGGTACGGTAAAGCCGTTTAATGCTCCATTATTGGATGGTGAGGCAACTAAGGATAAAATCAAAGAAATGGTTCAAGATATCGCGAGAGTAGCAACTCCAAAAGATTATATTGTGATTTATTTTTCGGGACACATGGGGGGAGATTATTTATTACCTTACGATGCCAACCGTGAGCCGTATGATA
>DUPA01000019.1 GCA_012838515.1 Natronincola sp.
AACCACTTTGTCCCGCACGCAATATGGCATTACCGCCAAAAGCTATCAAGATCTTACTCATTGTCCTCACCCCGAGTTTTCTTATGCTTGACTCTAAAATTGACCATTAATATGATAATACACTCTTAGGAATTATGAGTAAACCATTTTTTTGCTATTAGTGCCATTTGGTGGCTTATTTAATTATCTCGAAACCTTGCCATAATGAGGTTTCTCAGAAGTTAAATAATACTGAACGTTAAAAATTGAGGTAAGCACACTAAAGGGATTGCATATCGTATGTTGAATAGTCATGAAGAGTGTTTCACTTTCTGTTATCTGATCTAATCTTTATCACTAAAATTGCAAGGTGGTGAAACGATGCTTCCGATCTATCTTATCTTTGACTTGCTATATTACCTGTTCTTTGGAATATTAGATGGTGGCTTTGTGTCGATTATACTCTGGCTAATTATCATATACTTCGTTGTGAACGTTGTTTTTGGTGGGACTCTTCCTAATCCGATTAAGTTCTTTAGACGACACAAACGATTTTCCGAACTTAAACAAACTGTTAAAACTTACCCCGGAAATATTGCAGCTGCATTAGAATTTGGCGAGATGCTGCTGGAAAGAAGAAAATACGAACAAGCATTAGTTTATTTAGAAAGAGCGAACGAAAGAATAACAGATTCTGCGCGACTAGCATGGTTAATGGGCGAATGCTTTACGCTTCTCCAAAAATATGATTTAGGACTAACCAATCTTGAACAGGCCGTATCATTAGACCCGAAGATGGGTTTTGGTCGTCCCTACGTTTTCTTATTACATATAGAGCTTCACACCGCTAATGATCCGGGAAAAATTGAATCACTCAAAGATAAAGTTCTTATTTACGGCTCTACAGAAGCCTGTTACAAAGCAGGTAAATTGCTTAAAAAGCACGGAGATAAAGTGGGGGCAATTGCCATGTTTAAGGAAGTACTGGGAAATTACGAAGCTTCCCCGGGTAAAATGCGCAAAATACATCGTAAGTGGGCCTTGCTATCCCGCGTTAATATGGCATTCTAATATAAATTCGAGCCTACTATCTTGACCTCCGCGAGCGTGATTTACCCCTTACCGGCTTCACCAAACATTTTGGACCATACCCAATCAAGTCTTTGCGATTAGCCTTGGTTAAGGCTTCAAGTACCAAACGGTGATTTCGCGGATGAGAATAGTGAATTAAAGCCCGTTGCATTGCTTTTTCGTGAGGTTCTTTAGCCACATATACTTTTTGCATTGTGCGCGGATCAAGCTCAGTATAATACATGATTGTGGACAAAGTCCCGGGTGTGGGATAGAAATCTTGCACCTGTTCAGGCATTTTTCCGGTATCCCTAATATATTCTGCCAATTCAATGGCGGCCTCTAAATCGGAACCCGGATGACTTGACATAAAATACGGAACTATATATTGTTCTTTTTTTAGCTTCTTATTGATCTGCTTATACTTACGAACAAATCGATCATACGTTTTTCTCTGGGGCTTGCCCATTTTTTCAAGAACAACCGGAGATACATGTTCCGGAGCAACTTTGAGTTGACCGCTAATATGATGATCACAAAGCTCTTCGAAGAATTGTGTATTGTTATCGTATATTAAATAATCGTAGCGAATACCTGAACGGATGAAAACTTTCTTTATCCCGGGTATATCCCGCAATTCTCTCAAGGTTCTTAAATACTTTTGATGATCAATAATCAAGCTTTTACACGGATTAGAGCCAAGGCATCGTTTCCTCTTGCAAACTCCGTGCTTTTCCTGTTTTAGACAAGCACGATTTTGAAAATTAGCTGTTGGTCCTCCCACATCATGAATGTAACCTTTAAAATCAGGTTCTTCAATAATTTTTAAAGCCTCTTCAACTAAGGATTCTATGCTGCGCGATTGTACTACTCGCCCTTGATGGAAGGTTATGGCGCAAAAGTGACAGCCGCCAAAACAGCCACGATTACTAACTAAACTAAATTTTACTTCAGAGATAGCTGGGACTCCTCCGGCTTTTTTGTAACTTGGGTGGTATTCCCGTCTGAATGGTAATGCATAGATATTATCAAGCTTTTGTTCACATAGCGGCGCTGCAGGTGCATTTTGCAAAACATAAATATTGCCATAAGGTTCAACCAAAGGCTTTCCCGTAAGATAATCAGTGTTCTCGTACTGCACCATAAAGCTTTCGGCAAATGTTTTTTTTGATTTGCTTATATCATCAAAATCAGGCAACAGTATATGTTTTTGATTTGGTCGGGAAAATAATCGCACTACTGTACCGGGTACATTTGTTATACGCTCTATTGCTATTCCTTGCTCTAATCGTTTAGCTACCTCTATAATGGCTCTTTCCCCCATGCCGTATAAAAGCAAATCTGCCTTGGAATCAAGTAAAATGGATCTTCTGATTTTATTTTCCCAGTAATCATAGTGGGCTAACCTTCGTAGGCTTGCCTCAATACCACCTAAAATTATGGGGACGTCATTATATGCCTCCCTAGCCCGATTAGCATATACTATAGTTGCTCTATCTGGTCTTAATCCTACTTTGCCTCCGGGAGAATACGCGTCAGTTGAACGTCGTCTCTTTGCTACGGTGTAATGATTAACCATAGAATCAACATTCCCGCTTGTGATTAAAAATCCTAATCTAGGTTGGCCAAAAACACGGAATGGCTCCACTTGCTTCCAATCCGGTTGTGCAATAATACCTACTCTATATCCATAATGTTGCAACAAACGACCGATTATGGCCGCTCCAAAAGAGGGATGATCGACATAGGCATCCCCTGTGATTAAGGTGAAGTCAACATAATCCCAAGAACGTTCTTTCATTTCGCTTCTATTAATAGGTAAAAATCTTTCCATTTTAACCAACCCTTAGAAAAACGTATTCCTCTTCAACGCGAATTATAGTTTCCACACCTGTCCATTAATCCCTGCACTAAGGCGTTGTCGAGAGGACATTGGCGTTTATTAACATAATATAGGTAGATCTATTTTTACACTCGCATACTTTAGAAATGAAGATTTTTTATTGCAAAGAAAAACCCCACACCGAAGTGTAGGGTAAATTAGTTTTGGCAACGAGTTACTCTCCCACTACGAGATGTAGCAGTACCATCACCGCTGAAGGGCTTAACTACTGTGTTCGGGATGGGAACAGGTGGAACCCCTTCGCTTTTGTCACCAAAAAATGTGTAGATACTATCCTTTTACATTATCGTCTTTTATGCTTATGGAAAAGTTCATTCAATTCTCCTATGGCTTTTAGACGAAGGTAAAAAGATTAATACCTTGAAAGCTGCA
>DUPA01000249.1 GCA_012838515.1 Natronincola sp.
GGAACCCAGCTTACCATGAGAACCTTCCACACCGGAGGTATTGCAGGTGACGATATTACTCAAGGTCTTCCCAGAGTTGAAGAACTCTTTGAAGCCAGAAAACCAAAAGGGCAAGCAATTATTACGGAAATTGACGGAACAGTAAACTTCGTGGAAAACAAAGGTGTTCGTAAAGCTTTAGTGCAAGGTGCCGAAACGGATAAGTCGTATACGATTCCATATGGTGCCCGCTTACGTGTTAAAGATGGTAGCACACTTAAGGCAGGCGATCGAATTACTGAGGGTTCGGTAAACCCACATGATATCTTAGCCGTGCAGGGTGTTCTCGCAGTACAAGAGTATCTAGTTCAGGAAGTACAAGAAGTTTATCGTTCACAAGGTGTAAATATAAACGATAAGCATATTGAGGTTATTGTAAGACAAATGCTTCGCAAGCTAAAAGTCGACGATTCGGGAGATACAATGATGCTTCCGGGCTCCTTAGTAGATGTGGTTGACTTTAGAGAAGAAAACGCTAAGGCTGAAGAGAAAGGTGGAGTCCCTGCGGAAGCAAGCCCCATACTTTTAGGTATTACCAAGGCCTCGCTTGCTACGGAGAGTTTCTTATCCGCAGCATCTTTCCAAGAAACCACGCGAGTGTTAACTGAAGCTTCCATTAAGGGACGCTTGGATAAATTATTAGGCTTGAAAGAGAATGTTATTATTGGTAAACTAATTCCTGCAGGAACCGGTATGTCTCGTTACCGTAACGTTGGTATACAGGTGGAGGGAGAAGATAAGCCCGAGGAAGAACAAGCAGACGTGGATTTTGATCTAGCATCCAATTAGATTTTGTAATATTTTATTGACAGGAACCACGCTCAGTGATAGAATAAGCAAGTGTTGCCCGCAGGGCTCAGCCCTGCGGGATCTCTGAGTAAAGGGGGAGGCTAGCTATGCCACACAGACTAGATAAATCGCAAAAAGTCGTCGGAGCAAAACAGACACTTAAGGCTATCGAAGCTGGTGAGGCCGAGTTAGTTTATCTTGCACAAAATGCTGACGAGCATGTCACAGGTCCTATTCGCCGTGAATGTGAGGCCAATGGGATCGACATAGTTGAAGTGGAAACCATGACCGAGCTAGGGAAAGCTTGCTCTATTGAAGTGGGGGCTGCTGTAGCTACTGTCATTAAACCCACATTTAGTTAGAATTGAAGGGAGGTTATCTATAGTGCCAACTATCAACCAATTGGTTAGAAAGGGTCGCAAGGCTCAAAAAAGTAAAAGTGCTGCGCCGGCTTTAGGCTACACCCAAAATACTTTGCGTGACGAAGTAGTTTACAATGAAAAGGGTGCACCCCAAAAGCGAGGTGTTTGTACGCGCGTATATACCGCTACACCCAAGAAGCCTAATTCGGCTCTTCGTAAAGTAGCTCGTATTAGACTGACTAACGGTATAGAGGTGACTTCCTATATTCCGGGGGAAGGTCATAACTTACAAGAACACAGTGTGGTTTTGATCCGTGGAGGTAGAATTAAAGACTTGCCGGGTGTACGTTATCATATTGTCAGAGGTACACTTGACACTGCAGGTGTAGCAGATCGTCGTCAGGCTCGCTCTAAATATGGTACAAAGAAACCTAAATAGATTTTTCCGATTCTGTTTATAAAGGGGTGAAAACCAATGCCAAGAAAAGGAAGTGTCCCTAAGAGGGAAGTAATTCCGGATCCAGTATATAATAGCGAATTGGTAACCAAGTTTATTAATGCTCTAATGTTAGATGGGAAACGTGGTGTTTCTGAATCTATCATGTATGGTGCTTTAGAGATGGGCGAAGAAAAAACAGGTACTAAAGCTATAGAGATTTTGGATCAGGCAATGAATAATGTTATGCCGGTTGTGGAGGTTAAACCTCGTCGTGTAGGTGGTGCCACATATCAGGTTCCTGTGGAAGTGCGGGCTGATAGACGACAAGCTTTAGCTTTGAGGTGGCTGGTTCAACACGCCAGGCTCCGTGGAGAAAAAACCATGACTGAGAGATTGTCTGCCGAACTAGTTGATGCAGCGAACAATCAGGGTGGTGCTGTTAGAAAGAAAGAAGATACTCATCGCATGGCTGAAGCTAATAAAGCTTTTGCACATTATCGTTGGTAGATGAGTTTACTCGGCTAGGAGGAGAAAGAAGAGTGGCTAGAGAGTTTTCGATAGAAAACACAAGAAATATAGGAATTATGGCACATATTGACGCAGGTAAGACCACAACCACTGAGAGAATCCTCTTCTACACCGGGAAAGTTCATAAGATAGGCGAAACACACGATGGCGGGGCAACCATGGACTGGATGGCTCAAGAGCGTGAAAGGGGTATTACAATCACCTCTGCTGCCACAACCTGTCACTGGAAGGGTCATAGAATCAACATTATTGACACGCCCGGGCACGTGGACTTTACTGTGGAAGTTGAACGTTCTTTAAGAGTCTTAGATGGTGCAGTGGCAGTTTTCTGTTCTGTAGGTGGGGTTGAACCGCAATCCGAGACTGTATGGCGTCAAGCGGATAAATACAATGTCCCACGTCTTGCCTATGTTAACAAGATGGACCGGGTAGGGGCGGATTTTCAACGTGGCCTCGATATGATCTCTGATCGCTTGGGGGCTAACCCTGTACCCATTCAATGGCCGATAGGCGCCGAAGATACATTCGAAGGAATTGTAGACTTAGTGGAAATGAAAGCCCATCTGTATGTGGATGATCTCGGTAATTCAGAGGTGAGGGAAATTCCTGACGAGGTTCGTGAGGATGTGGAATCTGCACGTCAATTACTGATTGAGCGTGTCGCGGAAACTGATGAAGATCTCACCATGAAGTATTTGGAAGGTGAAGAAATCACAGTTGAAGAGATTAAGGCTGCGTTGCGTAAGGCTTGTATAAATGTGGATGTAATTCCTGTTCTTTGCGGGTCATCATTTAAAAACAAGGGAGTTCAACTTCTGTTAGATGCTGTAGTGGATTTTTTGCCATCACCGAGGGATATTCCACCGGTAACAGGTACAAATCCCGAAACCGGCGACATTGAAAAACGAGCTTTGATTGATTCAGAACCGTTTTCCGGATTAGCCTTTAAAATAATGGCAGATCCTTATGTAGGAAAACTTGCATTTTTCCGAGTTTATTCCGGTGTATTGCGTTCGGGTAGTTATGTTCTGAATGTAAGCACAGGTAAAAAGGAAAGAGTAGGTCGAATTTTGTTAATGCATGCTAACCACCGGGAAGAGGTCAACGAAGTTTATTCAGGCGATATTGCCGCCATTGTTGGACTTCGTGACACTTCTACCGGCGACAGTTTGTCTGATGATAAAAGCCCAATCTTGTTAGAAGCACTAGAGTTTCCTGAGCCGGTTATAAACTTGGCTGTGGAGCCTAAGTCTAAAGCAGATCAAGACAAATTGGGAGTCGCCTTGCAGCGCTTAGCTGAAGAAGATCCGACTTTTAAGGTTTATACCGATCAAGAGACCGGTCAGACCATTATCGCCGGTATGGGGGAGCTTCATTTAGAGGTAATTGTAGATCGTTTGCTTAGGGAATTTAAAGTTGAAGCAAATATAGGTAAACCACAAGTTGCTTACAGAGAGACAATTACTAAAGCCGTTAAGGCCGAGGGCAAATTCGTTCGCCAAAGTGGTGGACGCGGTCAATACGGTCATGTTGTCTTAGAAGTTGAACCGAATGAACCCGGAGGTGGGTTTGAGTTCGCGAATAAAATTGTGGGCGGGGTTGTGCCTAGGGAGTATATAGGACCTGTAGAGGCGGGAATTAAAGAAGCAATGCTTACAGGTATTGTTGCGGGGTATCCCATGGTGGACGTAAAGGTTGCAATCGTTGATGGTTCGTATCACGAAGTAGACTCGTCTGAAATGGCTTTTAAGATTGCTGGTTCTATGGGCTTTAAAGAAGCATGTAAAGATGCGGGTCCCGTATTGTTAGAACCTATGATGCAACTGGAAGTCGTTACACCCGATGAATTTATGGGCGATGTTATGGGTGATATAAACTCTCGTCGCGGTAAAATTGAAGGTATGGAACAAAGAGGTAATACACAAGTGGTTAAGGGTTATGTTCCCTTAGCAGAAATGTTCGGTTATGCTACAACGCTTCGTTCATTGACTCAAGGACGTGCGCAGCATACCATGTCCTTTGCCTACTATGAGGAAGTACCTCGTAGCTTGGCTGAAGAGATTAAAGGTTCAGTAGGCATGTAAAAATAAATTTCATTTTCCTGAAAATAAGGAGGAACAAAAATGGCAAAACAAAAGTTTGAAAGAACTAAACCCCACGTAAACGTGGGTACGGTAGGTCACGTAGACCATGGAAAGACCACCACAACTGCGGCAATTACCATGTTGCTCGGTCGCAACAATCAAGAA
>DUPA01000250.1 GCA_012838515.1 Natronincola sp.
ATGCGATTGTAACCCTGCCTACAGGTGTGGGAAAAACCGGTGTAATGGCTTTAGTGCCTTATGGTTTATCTAAAGGAAGAGTTTTAATAATAACTCCGCGGCTTGTGATAAAAGATCATGTAACAGATTCACTAGATCCCAATCAACCTGGGAACTTTTGGTTAAAATATGGGGTGTTTGATCGTGTGGATCAATTACCGGTTTTAGTAGAATACGATAAAGACGTAAGTGATGAAGCATTAAATAGGGCCAATATTATTGTTGTAAATATTCATAAGCTACAAAAACGACTTGTAAGCAGTTTGATCAATCGTGTTCCTCAAGGCTTTTTTGATATGATAATTGTAGACGAGGCTCATCATTCTGCGGCGGCCACCTGGGTCGCGGCTTTAGACTACTTTCAAGATGCTAAAGTGGTAAAATTAACTGGCACGCCTTATCGTACGGATGGCCAATGGATTTGTGAAAAGTTTGGAGAACATCGATTATATTCCTGAAAAGCTGATTTTAATTATAGATGGAGAAGAATATACTAGTGATGAAGTTTTCGACATGGGGCTTCGAGATAGTGATTGGGTGGGTAGAGCAGTTGCTTTTTCCGAAGATTGTTCTCGCCGGGTTGTAGATAAAAGTGTTAAAATACTGGAACAAAAATTATCTGACTCTGATCTACCCCTTAAGATCATCGGAGTTGCATGTAGTATAAAACACGCTGAACAAATAAAAAAGCTATATGAAGAAGCGGGTATGAAAACCGCTATATTACACAGTAATTTGCCCGACGAAGAAATAGATAAAACCTTATCTGATATCGATAATCATAGGGTTCAAGTGGTAATAAACGTATCCATGTTAGGCGAAGGTTATGATCATAGATACCTTTCTGTAGGGGCAATTTTTCGGCCTTTCAGAAGCCAGTTGCCATATGAACAATTCATAGGGAGATTATTAAGGGTAATTCCTGATGATGAAATTTCAGGAGTTGAGGATAACATAGCGGCAGTGGTAAGCCATAACAATCTTTATTTAGATAAACTATGGGCTCGCTATAAACAAGAAATTCAAAAAGCGGAAATAATTAAATCCTTAGAGGATTTAGATTTAGATTTAGTGTCAGATCAAGAGCGGAGAATCAGTGAATTCACTGAAATAGATATAGGTCTTGCTACGGAAGTAGGAACAGGTTCTAGCGTGGCAGATCCTTATCTTAAAACGGAACTAATCAGAAGGCGCGAACAAGAAGAAGCAGAAGATCTACGGAAAATAGAAGAATTGCAAAAATTACTAGACGTTTCTTTTGCAGAAGCGAAGAGCATAGTAAACCAGTCAAAGGCAAGATCAAGACTTCTTCGACCGGATTTATTTGAAAAGACAAAAAAAGAAACAGTGGACCAAAAAATCAAAGCAAGTATAGTACCAAAATTATTAGCTGATTTTGCCATTTCGAAGGAATCCAGAAGTTTAGCGAATTCTCGATTATTTACGCCTAAAAGCTATGCTTGGATACCGAAAAATTGCCAAGGTGATAATGCAGCCTTCCTTTCTATCTAT
Source organism: Natronincola sp. (assembly GCA_012838515.1). GTDB lineage: Bacteria > Bacillota > Limnochordia > Darwinibacteriales > Darwinibacteriaceae > DUPA01. The sequence continues at coordinate 1,552 of DUPA01000250.1, forward strand.
ATAAATACAAGGCTAAAAGAGCGTATGGGTAGGGGCAGAAGTGAGTGGCAGACTAGCGATTGGGAAATTGCTTTGCAAAGACTGGATGAAATTGAAGAATATATCAGAGTTGTCTTAAAGGAATTCGTCGACTAGAAGCTAATTAGATTCTAAAGGGGGATTCGATCATGCAAGAATTAATTGAACAGCTTTATTATGTGGTTCACAATCCGCTTGTTACACCGGCTCAGTTAGTTAACAATGCGAAATTACCTGAATACCAAAGGATTTCTTTTGAAAAGCATGAAGATGGTTTGGCGGCCACTATGGAATATCTTTGGGAGGGGAATGCTGTCGAATTCAAATATTACTTTGACGCTCAAGATCATCTTCAGAAGGCAATTTCAATTGACCTTAAAGCGAACACTGTGGAAGTCATTTTTGATCGTACCGTAGAAATCAATGAATTAGAATCAAGATTTGTTAGTAATAGAAGTGCTAAACAAAGTATAGCTATATAATCTTAACATAAACAAATAAGCGAATCTAAAAGCCTCCGACTTCTAGCGGGAGGCTTTTTAACGCTCCAAATTTCGAATAATGGTAAGCGTCAAAGTTACCGCACCTTGACATGTTGAAAAGCTAAGTATTTAACTATTAGGGTTAGACTTCTACCAAGGAAAAGAAAAAGCGCAATGGAATTTTTGCGCTCACAAAACATATTTGAGTGGGCTTACTAAACGCCTTTCGATGGGTCTTAAGGGGGTTCCCTCCAGAAGCTGTCTTAAGTCTTGCCAGGTAATATCTAAAGGATTTTTCTCATCGCCTTGCTGTGGCCAAGGTAATGTTCCTTTTTCTAAGCGAAAGTAATGAAGCCAAAAACACGAAAACACGAAGTGTTAGACCATTCAAGGATCTTTACCTTGTTACGCATTCGATTGCAGAAAGTGAAAAGACATGGTTCGAAAGGATCCAGTTGGAAGTCTAACTGCACAATGGCCGCCAGAGCATCGACCACTTTACGAAGGTCGGTTGCACCAACAGCAAGATAAACTTGCTGTCTGGGATGGCCAATTAACATACGGCCATCAAAGCACGAAGCACACCGGCAAGCTGACCCATCGATTAGTTTGCATTTTACTATTTTTAGAACGGTGTTTACGTAGCCAGTACGTCAATTGGTGAAAAGGAATCTCTTTTTCCTCACACCAAGCTTTTTGAGTTTGACTACTGGTTAAAAAGTCATTGATACGTTCATCCTATAATTCTTGTTTTGTTAGATCGTCTATTTGAACCAACTTCTTGAGCATGATATTCAAAACTTCTCATGCTTTAAAGGCGAGTGCTAGATGCGGTAACTTTGACGCTTACGAATCTTCTCCTTATTTTGAACATCAAGTAAATTATTTCAGCCAAAATAAGTTATAAGTGGATCTGCTGCACGGGAAATCTCCGCTCCTTGCGGTACTTAGGTGAATATATTAAAGCTGTGTTTGTCAAGATTGGGTCTAATAACTTTTTTGGTTACTTG
>DUPA01000251.1 GCA_012838515.1 Natronincola sp.
ATGCGTTATTCACGTAATAACGATCTGGGTTATGTCTTTGGTGACCGCAGGTAAGACCTATGAGAGGTTTGCTTTGCATAAGTTCCCTCCTAGAAGTGGAAAACACTCAACTTGTGAGTGTTACTATAAAACTTACATTCGTACTAGGCCTAGACTGATCTCTAAAGCTTGATCGATTTTTTTCATAGTATCCTCATTTAGGTGGGCAATTTTCTCTTTGAGTCTTCGTTTGTCTATTGTTCGTACTTGCTCTAAAAGAATTACCGAGTCTTTTTCCAATGAAAAGTAAGAGCTATCCAACTCCACATGTGTTGGCAATTTAGCTTTTTTAATGCGAGAGGTAATGGCAGCCACGATTGTAGTCGGACTATATTTATTACCTATGTCATTTTGTAATATTAAAACCGGTCTGACTCCTCCTTGTTCAGAACCAATTACGGGGTTTAAATTAGCGTAATACACATCCCCACGTAAGACATTTTCCACTTTATTCAGCCTCCGCTAGCTGACGCTCATAATATTCTAATAATCCATCATCATTGTCTTCTTCAGCCAATTTCAGATTTAGTTCAGCCATAATTTGATAACCCATCCGTAATCTTTCTTGGATACAGTTAGGGTCTCTTTCTAGTATATACAATTGCACCACATTTTGTATAAATTGACTACGATTAATTCGGCGATCTTTTGCTATGATATCAATTTTAGCTAATAGTTTTGTAGGGATCTTAATCTTTACACATTTAATATCCACACAAGTCACCTCGTTTTAAGACAAACCTATACGTATTATATCTTGAAATGAAGATTCCTGTCAATGATTCCATTAGTTGTTTATTGCCATAATTTATGGTAATATTTCAATATATACGAACTAACTTTCTATAAAATGGGGTGATATAGTGCAATTGATAGGGAAAAGGATTAGAAATTTCAGAAGAAGTCTACTCATGAACCAAAAGGACATTGCCGGAAAGAGATGCACTAGCTTTATTAGTAGAATTGAGAACGGAGTTTCCATACCATCTTTGAAAAATTTAAAAGAATGGTCCGGTTTATTAAGGACAACCTCAAGCGAATTAATTGGAGACCAAGTGTTACTTGACATTGCTAAAGGAACAATCTTACAACCGGAAAAATGCCAAGAATATCTTCAGCATTTACCTGAAAATGAAACTACTACCTTTATAAAAAACTTAAGTGCGAGCGTACGCTCTGTGAGTACACCCGTACCTGAACCACCACAAGATGCTGAGTTACAATATTTAACGGCACAAGTCTATCTAAAAAAAGGATTCCCGCACAAAGCTTTAGATTTAACTAACCAAGCTTTACAAGGTGGTAAGCACCCCATTACACACATCAGGCTACTTTATTTATCATATCGCATTTACGAAATACTAGGTGAGAGCCACAAGATGCAGGAGGCATCGGAAAGCTTACATTCTTATCTTAAAGAGTATTCTTATAATAAAATCATTCAAAACCTACCGGATCCGGAAACCGTCACTTCTTATGATGTGGACTTATTTAAGCTTAGTCTTATAATCAAAGAATTAGACCTCAACTAAACTAGGATGAAAAAAAGCCATTCGATTAAATCGAATGGCTTTTACAATCAACTATTTTTCTTAAAATTCAACTTCGATCGAAGCACTGATTCTTTCATTTTTATCGCCATCTTTTTGGAAGCTTCTACCTACAGCAAGGTTAACTGCTGTATCGCCATAACCGATTTTGTAAGAAGCAGCAACTTCTAGATCGATCTTTGTTTCTTTTTCATCTTCTGCAGTTAGCTCAGCTTTAGGCTTAATTGTGAGCTTGTCGTTAGCTAAGATTTTACCGTACACTGTACCTTTGTAATCTTTACCACTGGTAGCTTCAGCCTTGAGCATTACCCATGCAACGTCTTCAACGACCGGGCTAGCAGCATTAGCATAAACTTTTTCAAACTTCATATCCTTAAAGCTAATACCTGCGCCGAATGCAGCTGCATCATTTGTTGCCCATGTGTCATCATCAAGTTTGAAAAGATCATCATAGCCAAGAGTAGTACTCATGCGGTACCATGCATCTAGACCGATAGTGTTAGAAGCATCCCTGTCCTTGTCAGCATACATTGTGTAGCTTC
>DUPA01000252.1 GCA_012838515.1 Natronincola sp.
ACCGATGGTTCCATAACCGATTTACCGCGAGAAGAGTATGAAGAGGCTGAGGCAAGGGTTATTGCAGAATTACAAGCATTAGATAAGCCTTTCGTAGTGGCACTAAACTCCATTCACCCGGGCAGTCCAGAAACGATCGCCCTGGCAAAGGAGTTACAGGATAAGTATAAAGTTACTGTAGTGCCCCTAGATTGTCTACGTCTAAGAAAAGAAGATATTGTCGGTCTGTTTAACGAAGTATTACTGGAGTTTCCCATAAGAGAGTTTAATGTTAGTTTACCCAAGTGGATTGAGGAACTAGATTCTGAGCATTGGTTAAGACAAAAGTACGAAGATTTGGCATGGGAATCCGTTGCGGAACTCAGTAAAGTCAAGGATGTAAAGAAAGTGGCCGTTGAAAAGTTTAAGGGTGCAGATTATGTTCAAGTGGTTACTTTAGAGAATCTGGATCTAGGAACCGGTAAAGTAACTCTTAATATTACCTTACTTAACGAACTGTTTTACACGGTTTTAGCTGAGATGACCGGTTTAGAGGTAGAAGGGGATCATCATCTTCTGCGTCTGATGCAAGAACTTTCCGAGGCAAAAGCAGAATATGATAAATTATCAGCTGCTTTACAGCATGTACGGCAAACGGGATATGGAATAGTTATACCAAGTCTTGAAGATATAACATTCGAGCAACCGGAATTGATTAAACAAGGGCGTAACTTTGGAATTAAGCTCACCGCCAGTGCACCGTCAATTCATATGGTGGAAGCTAGCATTCAAACAGAGGTGACGCCATTAGTGGGAACGGAAAAACAAGGAGAAGAATTGATAAAATCGTTAACGGAAGAATTTGAGCAAGATCCTAATGCCCTCTGGGAAAGAGATTTCTTAGGCCGTTCATTACAAGACATGGTTAGGGAAGGTATTAACAGCAAACTTTATCGAATGCCGGAAAATGCACAAGAAAAATTACAGGAAACTCTAAGTAAAATCATTAATGAAGGTAGCGGCGGTTTGATTTGCATCATTCTTTAGAGATAATTCAATGAAAAACTCAAAAAAGAGGGTGGGAACAAACTGTTTCCACCTTTTTAACTCCTTATTAATTGTTACCAATCCTGAAATATGGTATTGTATATCTAGTTAAAGCTGGGAGGCTGAAAACAATGGCAATAATTGTACAAAAATTTGGAGGTTCATCAATCGCCGATACTGAAAAAATAATGGCTGTGGCTAAACGTATAGTTTCCACCGTTAAAGAAGGTAACAAAGTTGTTGCCGTAGTTTCGGCCCAAGGTAAGACCACAGACATCCTTATTGAGCAGGCACGGGCGATTTCCAAAAATCCTCCTAAAAGAGAAATGGACATGCTATTGGCCACCGGAGAGCAAGTCTCCATTGCCCTGTTAGCAATGGCCATCGATTCCCTTGAACAACCCGTTGTTTCCTTAACCGGGGCACAAGGTGGGATAGTAACAGATACCCACCATACTAAAGCACGGATTCGTGCCGTAGACTGTGCAAGAATAAAAAGCGAACTGGGTTTGTGGAATGTTGTTATCGTTGCCGGTTTTCAGGGCGTATCTAAATCTAATGATATTACCACTTTAGGCAGGGGTGGCTCAGATACAACTGCCGTTGCAATTGCTGCTGCTCTTGGCGCTGAAATGTGTGAAATTTATACAGATGTGGATGGAGTTTATAGTGCTGATCCTCGCAAGGTGCCAAATGCTCGAAAACTTGAGGAAGTTGGCTATGGCGAGATGCTAGAACTTGCCTCTTTGGGCGCAGGTGTCTTACAGCCACGGGCGGTGGAGGTTGCGGCCGGTCATGGCGTACCCATCCATGTTCGATCCAGTTTTTCTTACGATAAAGGAACAATGATCAGAGAGGTGAGTTCTGTGGAGCGGAAAATTTCAGTTACCGGGGTGGCGGCAGATGATAACTGCGCAAAAATTACACTAGTAGGTGTTCCCAGCGAGGTAAACATATTAACTCTTGTTTTTTCTGCCTTGGCCAAGCAAAGTATAAACGTTGATATGATTGTTCAGGCAGGAACAAGAAATAGCGTGACGGATCTTAGTTTTACCATTGCCAGAGCTGAGCTTGATTCTGCATTGGAAACTATAAATAATATTCGGAAAGATTCCGATTGGAAGATTGTTTGCGATGAAAATGTTGCGAAAGTTTCCATTGTCGGGGCGGGCATGATGACAAATCCGGGTGTAGCCGCCAAGATGTTTTCAGCATTGGAAGAGTCTAATATTCCCGTTTATGTTGTATCAACTTCCGAAATAAAGGTTTCGTGTTTGGTTCCACTTGAAAATTATGAAGAAGCAGTACTAGTTTGTCATAAGAAATTCGAACTAGAACAGTAATTTAGCTTGCCTTTTGTTTCAGAACATGGTATTCTTTTATTGCGTCGGGGCGTGGCGCAGCTTGGCTAGCGCGCTACCTTGGGGTGGTAGAGGTCGCAAGTTCAAATCTTGTCGCCCCGACCATATTATAGCTTTTCGTGAATTGAAAAAAACGGACAAAAAACGGACAGATTTTAAGATGTCTGTAAAAAGGGATGACCGCTCATTTTTGAGCGGTCTTTGTTATGCTTTTTGTTGATGCGACTTCAAGGATAGATAAGGCCCGAATGTAAGAATAAGACCATGACATCGTTAGGCAGGAAGTCTTATCCAAATGGGAGAAGAAAGTGAATTAAGTATAAGTTATTTGCTCTAATATTTTAGATTAATAAATTTTGTGAAAGGATCTAACCAATGAAGAAAGTAGCTTTAATATTATTAATACTCCTAATATCTTTTTCCGTATTTAATGGAAACGGCATTGCGAATGGTTGGCAGAGTTTAAATACTCAATATTTTACTATATTTTATTTACCCGGTTTCGAAGAACATGCCAAAGAAGTTCTGGGGATTTTAGAATCTTATCGTCCGAGGCTGGAACAACTTACTAATAATCGCCGGATGCATCTCCCTGTTGTCATTGATGACGTGGGCATGATGTCTAACGGTTTCGCGGATTCGCTTTTTTATCGAAGCCATCTTTATTGGTATCCCATGGCGGGTTTAGGTGCTGTTGAAGATTGGATGACCATGGTGAGTATTCACGAATATGCTCATATCTTACATATGACCAATATAGGGGATCCTTCGAAAAGATTTCCGCGAATTATGAATAATCTAGCCTTACCAAACTCCTTCGCACCCGGTTGGATGCATGAGGGATTCGCAGTCTATGTCGAATCGAGTTTTTCTAACTATCAAGGCCGCCTAAATGACGGTCTTTATACCGCTTATATAGGTGCTCGGTCTAAGGAAGGGAATTTGCCTTCGATTTTCGAGGCCACAATCAACCCACAAGGGTTTCATTTGGATGGAATTTATACTTATGGTAGTTCCTTTATTGCCTTTTTAGCAAACGAGTACGGAGAGGAAAAATTAGCGGAATTTTTTACTACCCACGGAAGGGGTAAAAGTTCTTTAAATAAAAGTGCGGTAAAAGTATACGGTAAGCCCTTTGCTGAGCTATGGCAAGATTGGGTTGCTTATGAAACAGACCGTTTTAGTGGTTTTTTCATTGATGGTGAGCGAATAACTAAAAAGGGCGGAAACCTTAATTCTCCCGTATTAGTAAGTGATGGGGCGAACATATCAAATTTAGCTTATCAGAAGCAAAGAAAAGTCAAAGCAAATGCCTATAAAACGTATACTTATCACGAAATTATCTTAAGAAACTTAGATGATCAGACTGAAGAAGTTATTGTGTCTACCACATCTCCATTTTGTTTACCCATTAGAACAAGGGAAAACAAATTGTACTACGGGGTACGGGAAGTAGGGGCTGGTTACGCAAATAATATTGAAAAAGGCTTTGGTTTAACAGCAGTCTTGCATGAAAAAGACATGATAACCGGCAAAAACCAAGCCCTGTTCACAGCTGAAATAAGGGCTTATGATGTGCTTAATGACGGAAGAATTTTATATGCAGATGCGCGAAGAGATGGTTTTGGTTCCAATCTCTATTTCTATCATCCGGATGGAAGCCAAGAGCTTCTTTACGTTCTAGATTACCTGATTGAAGAAATTGCATTCTCCGATGATCAAATTTTTATGACGGCGAAGGAGAAACATAGAAACGCCGATATTTATCGTTTTTCTTTGGCTGACGGAGAATTAACTCCTTGTACAAACACTCCTTACACCGAGGGTGGATTAACATTTGCAGGAAATAAATTGTTCTTTCATGCTAACTATAATCAAGTTTACTCTATTTATGCTTACGAACTTACAACTAACAAAGTTTATAAAATGACCGAGGGAAACTATGCGACCCATCCGGCATTCGATCAACAAAGTAATATGCTCTATTTTGTAGGGTTACAATCTGAAGGATTTGATCTTTATACTAAAGAGGCTTTTTATGAAGAAGTGGAACAACCTGTGGGATTGATTAATTCCCGGTCTTTTTATGAATTGGAAGAGGTAAGGGCAGAAAGAAAAAGCGGTTTTAGTGAGAACTTAAAAACCTTAGTGCCTCGAGTTACTTTACCAATGTTTGCTGAAGATGATCAACAAACTTATATTGGTATGACCATGTTAGGCCAAGACGCCATCGGTATGATGCCGACTTACGATGCAACAATAGATTATGGATTAGATGATGGTAAACTTGGGGCTGAGATAAACACAGAGCTTAATATTATTCCCCGGTTATCGTTGGATTTAGGTTATAAATCAAGAAATCAAAGACCATTCCGGCTGGCGGGAAATTATAACCTTCTCAACAGATTAGCACCCGGAATTAATCGTCTTTCATTGGGAGTTAGCTTTAACTTCGGAGAAGAAGATGGTATGGAGATTGTTCCTAAGTTATTTACACGATTAAGTTTGCCGGGAACACAAATTGATTGGCAATTTCAAATGCCTTTTGAGTCCAAACCGCGTAAAACAGAAAAAAGACGGCTTGGCTACTACAGCAACTTGCAGCTGAAACATAATTTAGGGAAAGGCGAACTTCTTTTTAACGCCCAAGCTATTTACGATCCGCAAAATACCATAAACGTGTTTCCAAGAATTAGAGGTTATTCTAATGTCTTAGCTGAGAAAAAAGGAGGTATTTTTTCTGTGGGCTATGAACGTCCACTGTTCTCCCTTAACAAAGGGTTAGGGTCGTGGGCTCTGGGCGTTTATTTAGAAGATTTATGCGGGGGACTGTTTCTAGATACGGCAGTTGCCAAGGGTAACCGGCAAATATCCATAGGTGCTATGTTAGATCAAGAAATGACTGTCACATTTAGTGGCTTAACGTTAAAAGCGGCTCCGGGAATAGGGATCGGGATAAATGGTGAAAAAGAACCTTTCTATTATTTCAATATCAAACTTTAATTTGGGGACAAATTGAGGGACAGACCCCCCA
>DUPA01000253.1 GCA_012838515.1 Natronincola sp.
AATCGGTGCTGTTTTAATAGACCAACAAGACAAATGGCTTGAAAGCTCCAAAGCTTATATAAAAATGTGAACATGAAACAAATATGAACATTGTACTAATTACTTTTACACAAGATTATGGACTTGACTCAAGATTATGGACTTGACTTTAGAGAATCAAGGTAATATATTTAAAGTAGAACATTGATTCTTTAAAGGAGGTAAGGAAATGATTTATGGGGTAATGCTCGTCCTTCTTGGCATCGTGACCGCACCTTGCATTTTACTTTCCAAAAAACCGAATGCACAGCAACGTCTCGATAAAATTGCACCATATCAAGGATGGGCAGGAATAATCTTTTTACTGTGGGGGCTATTTGGAGTAATCTTTAGTATTATTAACATAAAATTACTTACCGGTTGGCCCATTTGGTGGATCACATTGCTGGCAGGCGCACTCGTTGAACTCGTACTTGGTTTTGTCTTGGGATACAACCTGCTAGATCAATACATTCTATCTAAGAACGAAACTATCGCGGCAAAATGCGGAGAAATAATAGCAAAGCTAAGACCTATGCGCAATAAATTAGGTTTGATAGGTATTGCCGTTGGAATCTGGACAATAATTATTTCATCCATTTAATGGGGGGTCTGTCCCCCCATTTTCTTCCACCTAAATGAGTTTTAAAGTGCTTCCCGTTACATTCTTTTCGATTTGCACTTGCCGTTCGATTCTTTCCTTAAGCTCGTTAACATGAGAAATGATACCAATTAATCGTCGCCCCTCAGCCAATTCCACCAAAGTCTGAATGGCCTGCTCCAAAGACTCATCATCTAAAGCCCCAAAGCCCTCATCCACAAACAATGTATCTATCTCCACCCCTCCGGCAAAACTTTGAATCACATCGGATAGACCAAGGGCTAAAGAAAGAGCAGCCTTAAATGATTCACCCCCGGAAAGGGATTGCACTGAACGAGATTTTCCCGTATAAAAATCATGTACATCTATATCCAAGCCTGTTTGAGAACGCTTATCAAGCGGCTCTTCCCTGCGAATAAGCTCAAATCTGCCATTTGTCATTGTCCGCAAACGCTTATTGGCCTCAAACAAAATCTGCTGGAAATAAAAAGCCTGCACATACTGCTCAAAAGCCAGCCTTTGCTTGCCGGCAAGTGCTCCATTAGCCGTTTGAGATAGATTATTAAGCACAAGATAATATTGCCTAATACCCTCCAACCCGGCCAAATCTTGCTCAATCGACACAAGCAAAGGAATATTAATTTCCAAACGAACACTAATCCTCTGCCTGAGCGCATCCAAAGCGGCCTTACCATCATCAAGCATCTGCTTTTCAACCTCAAGCGCCGCAAGATCCTGCTTCTCCTTATTTTCCGTTGCCTTTAACAATCTGGCTAAATCCTGCTCCACCATTTGCTGAGCCTGCTCGTAATCATTAATAGCCTTCTTCAGTTCAGCAAGCTGCTCTTCAGTCTTCAACGCATCCTTATAAGCCTCAAAACTGGCAAAGCCCAGCTCCAACCACTTTTCTTCAAAAGCCTTCTCAGCTTCAATTTTTTTAAACTTTATCTGCTTTAACCGTGTTGTTTCACTTTGCTGTAAAGTGCGATTATTATCTAAACTGCTCTCCAACTTCCTATAAATATCTTCCGCTAAGCTTAAAGCATTCTTTAACACATCTAACTCATTTCGCTTATTTTGCAAAACTTGCTCCGCTTGATTCTTGCTTTCATACTTTAAAGAGCTACGGACAGCACCAAGTTGACCCTCTTTTTGAGAAATTAGGACAAGCAATTCTTGCCTTTCCGTTTCTTTTTCCTTTAGCTCCCTTGCAATAGACTCTAAAGATTCTTCAACGATCACCAATTCTTTTTCCTTCACATCTTTGCGCTGTTTTGCTTCGCCCAGCTGATCTAGAAGGGTTAAGTTAGCCTCTTGTTGACTCTTATTTTCCCCCTGTGCTTTAACAAGGACATCCTTAAGCGTTTCCAAAGAAAAGTCCGAATCTAACTGAGCGAAAAGTTTTTGACCATCTGTGATTAATTGCTTTTCAGTTTGTTTCAATTCCGTTTCTTTTTCCGCGGCAAAAGTACTCGCCTTATGCATTGCCTCGCGTAGCTGATCAGCCTGCTCCCCTAAAGCATTGAGTTCCTCTTGAGTTGGAGCATCAGGGTCAATTTCAGCCTTTAAGGGATGTTCCGTTGAACCGCAAACAGGGCACTGCTCACCCTCTTCTAATTCACCTGCTAAAATACCGGCTTGTTCTTGTAAAAAAGCCCTTTCTTTACTGAAATAAATTTGACTTGTAGTAGCAAAAGCCTCATCGGCACTTTTATAGGCCGCTTGCGCATCAGACCAAACTAGCCGTAACTCAGCTACCGTTTCTAAGGATTGTGCTAAACCAAGCAAGTTCTCGGCTCGTCTTTCAAGCTCTTCCCGTTCTTGTTCACCGGTAAGTAGCTTTAAATCCAAACCTTGCAAACCTTCAAGCTCCTGCTTCAATTCACTTTTCTTCGTTTCAGATGAAATTCGCTTTTCTTCCAATTCAACTAACTTTTCTTTCAAGCTCTGTAATAAAACTTGATTAGCTTCCAATTCTCGAGCTAACTTTTCCGCCTCATCGTATTTGGGCAAAACTTCACCAAGTGAATTTATTTCCGCTACCAATTCGTTTCTCTCCGGCTCTTTAGCCTTTTCAGCATTATAATTCTCCAAAGCTAGGAGCAATTTAGCTTCTTGATCTTTAATCGTATCATTTAGAACAGTGATGGATTTTGTGAGATCCTCCTCTTCCCTCTTTAACCTTAAAAAATCATTTTCCAAGGGGCGAATCTGATAAAGAGCCCGCTCCCCCGATACTAAACTTTGTTTCCGGCTTTCATGTTCTTTTTCTTGCTCCTGTAACTTTTCCTTCCGTATCTGGGCATCTGCCAGATCCGCGAAGTTTCGATTAAGATGGCGAGCATCGGTAATTACTTCAATTTGCTTAGCAATCTTCTCATTTAATGTTTTCCCTTCAGCCTCTAAAGAGGCTTGTTTCCCTTTATCTTGCTCGACTAATGCTCTAAGTTCAGCAAATAACTCCTCTGCTGTATGAATGGCTCCTTCCTTTACTCGTTCCGCTAGTTCTTCTTGATCCTCCGGGATACGAAACTCTTGTAGGTTACTTATGATTTTATTCTCCACTAAACTTAATCTTTCATGGGCAACCCTAGCACGCTCTTTCAGGATGTTCTGACTTGCTAAAAAAAGATCCGTATTAAAGACACGGCGAAAGATTTCTCCCCTATCTTGACTTGTGGAGTGGAGAAGTTTTAAAAATTCACCTTGGGCAATCATGGATATTTGCTTAAACTGGTTGGAATCAATGCCGAGAATTTCAACAATTTTTCTAGTCACATTGGAGCTGCCTGTAATCACACCTCCGGGAAATGTCAGATCAGCATCGGCACCTTGCCTAGTGGTGCCCTCTCCAACCTTTTTAGGTCGTTCATAAGCAGGATTTCTTTTAAGATTATAAATTGTACCCATGTGCGAAAAAGTGAATTCCACGTAAGTTTCAGTGTCAGGATTAGCGTGATCACTGCGGAGAGAGTTCGTCTCCCGTGTGGATCCGCTGCATTCTCCATAAAGGGCGAACGTTATTGCATCAAAGATAGTTGTTTTACCCGATCCGGTGGGGCCTGTAATCAAGAAAAGACCCCGCGAATTTAACGAGGTTAGATCTAACTCTTCCCTTTCTGCGTAAGGGCCAAAAGCTGACATGACTATTTTAACGGGTTTCATAACTCATCTCCTCCCGCTTCCCGAAAGACCTCTTCTAAAATGGCAGTTTGCTCTTCTGTTAGCTCCTGATCATTTTGCATCAAATAAAAATGGGCAAATAGATCAAGGGGGTTTTTTGAACCTATCTCCTCGCCACCGGTGATTTGAGTGTACTCGCCCGTTAGATGTTTTCTGTTTTCAAATTCGATGGACATTAGATTAGGATACACTGTCCTCAACTGCCCCAACGGATCGTAAAGCTCTTCTTGATCGGTTAGAATGATGCGAAAATAATCATTTTGACCCTCTGCGGCTTCTTTCCCTGCTTTCAGAAGTTCTTCCAAGGGGCCTTTAATTTCTCTTAAATCCCTAAGGGGTGTTAAAGCTCGCTCCGTGATGTCAATTTCCCCTTTAGGACCGAATTCTAAGATTGTTACGGATTTAGTATGTCTCACCTCTGAAAACGAATATTTCAAGGGAGAACCTGCATAACGAATATTTTCTCCGCCAATGTTTTGTGGTCTGTGTAAATGGCCTAAAGCCACATAATCGAAATCAGCGAAAAGGGAGGCATCCACTTCATCCAAACTACCCACGGAGATGGTTTCTGAGTCGGAAAGTTCCGGCGTAAGACTTCCGCTGATAACAAATTGATGGGCCAGGAGAACATTTCTTTCTTTAGTGTCTATTTTTTGAGTAGATAAGACTGCTCGGACAGCGTCTTGGTAATCTTTAATTTCATGCTCGAAATGTGGTCGCACATGGGGCGGTCTAATAAAGGGAAGTAAGTAGAAGTTTAGTGCTCCATGC
>DUPA01000020.1 GCA_012838515.1 Natronincola sp.
AAGTGTGATTTCCGGTTCAATTAACCAAGGTGTTTACTTAACCATTCTCTATTTCGTTATATTCACCGTGAGACAACTTATTGAACCAAAGATTATGGGGGATTCTGTTGGTATTCATCCCTTGATTATGTTATTAGCAATTTATGGAGGCGTTGTTTTCTTTGGGTTTATGGGAATCTTTGTAGGACCCTTAATTGCTATCTTAATCAGGGCGGCAACCCTATCCGGACTCTTTAAGTTCCCCCATTACGCGGATTAAAGTTTAATCCTCCGTATAGAAGGAGGCCATTTTTTATACACTAAAGGTAGTTCGGAAGAGGAGGGTTCAAATGATTCCCCTAACTTTTAGTGCAACCTTGCTAGTTATATTGACCGTACTCATCTTCTTAGGATTAGGCCAAAAAATCATTAAGGGGATGCGTTTAACTAATAATTCTGCTTTGATCATCATTCTCACCATGATCCTCGGGCATTTCCTTCCCACCATAAATTTAAATACACACTTTGCCTTAAACCTCGGTGCCTTAGGCCCCATATTCGTGGTTGTTTATTTATTGACCACGACATCGAAATTCGAACGTATTCGAGCATTGCTAGTCAGCGTGCTCGTATTTTTGTTAGTTTTTTTAACTGATAAAATCCTGCCATTGGATCCGGGGCTCTTGGACCCAGTTTTTAGTGCCGGTATTTTTTCCGGATTCCTGGCATATTTTTGGGGACGATCAAGAAGATCAGCTTTTATAGCAGGTATCTTAGGCATTTTGATTACAGATCTAGTCAATCAATTAGAATTATGGCTGATTGGTATTCCACAACAAACGATAATTGGGAGTGGAGGTCTTTTTTCTAGCATGATCATCAGCCCTTTTATCGCAGTGTTAATTGCAGAAATTATGGGAGAAACTCGTGAACGTTTACATTCCGTGTTAGGGGGCGAAAACCATGAGTAAAAAAAGTATAACCATAACTCTATTTCTTTCTTTTTTTCTTTGTGGTCGCTTCGCATCTTGCACGGCAGAAGAAACATGGAGTAGACCGCTGCCTGCAGGGGAATTTTATACTCTATACGATGAAGATCAGAATCTACTCTTGGAAACAGGACACCAAATTCATCTTAAGGATCAATATTTAAGTGGAGATAATCGATTATTTGAAGTTGTGCATGTGGATGAAGAAAAAAAGGTCGCCACTGCGAACTTTGTGGAAGAAATTGAGCTGAAAATTTTTTCGTGGACTGATATACAAGAAGAATTGGGACTTAGCGTAATTGAAGCCGCATCTAAAGAACAAAAGCGGGGCAAGATTGCGCTTTATCATACCCATAACGCGGAAAGCTATATGCCAACAGATGGGAGCGATAGTATTAATGGTAAAGGGGGCGTACACAAGGTTGGTACAGTCTTTTCTGAGGCCCTCAGCAATATGGGAATAGAAGTCCTATATTCCGAACGACTACACCTTCCCCACGATCGCGGTGCTTATCGTAGATCTAGAGAAACAGTTTTGGAATTATTGTCTAAAAATCCGGATGCTATTTTTGATCTACATCGTGATGCTGCACCTAAATCAGCTTATGCCATTCAACTAGGTGACGAATGGATGACAAGCATTCAATTTGTAGTGGGAAGGCAAAATCAAAATCTGGGCATTAATCGAAAATATGCTCAATCACTAAAAAAAATTGCGGATGATCTGTATCCCGGTCTAATTAAAGGCATCTTTTATGGTAAAGGGGATTACAACCAAGACCTAACACCTTTAAGTCTCCTTTTGGAAGTAGGTGCCCATACTAACAGTCGGGATGCCGCCGAACGCGGCATAAGCCTCTTTGCCGAAGTAGTTGATTATTATTTTTATGGGCCAAGTGCAGAAGCATCGGGTGTTGGGCAATCAAAAGTTGCCCGACGAAGTATTTTTGGGTTAGTGATCTTTATTACCTCTGGTACTATCGTATTTTATATAATCAATGTTGGAGGATTTAAATCGGCTTGGAAGCGCCTAAGCACCTCTTTAAGCCGACTTAAAGTAAAGTAATACATATATATGCTTACCTATCTTGGTTGGCTAAACGTTCTGCGTTCTTTAGGGAAGAAACAGATATCCCCCGCATCGATTCCCCGAGCCCCCGAGAAACTTTAGCTAGAATCGCAGGATCATTAAAGTTCTTAGTTGCTTTAACAATTGCAGCTGCCCTAATTTTCGGGTTGTCCGATTTAAAGATACCCGAGCCTACAAAGATTCCATCGCACCCTAGTTGCATCATTAAAGCCGCATCTGCCGGTGTTGCAATCCCGCCCGCTGCGAAGTTTAAGACAGGGAGTCTACCGAGGTTTTTCACTTCTAGCAGCAAGTTCTCGGGAACCCTCATTTTAACTGCTAAACCAGCTAATTGTTCGTTTGATAACGTCTTTAATGCCGCAATCTCGCTATTCATAGTCTTCATGTGACGAACGGCCTCAATGATATCTCCTGTTCCTGCTTCACCCTTCGTTCTAATCATGGAAGCGCCCTCTGCTAATCTCCTTAATGCCTCACCTAAGTCACGGGCACCACAGACAAATGGAACGTCGAAATCTGATTTACTAATGTGATCCTGATCGTCAGCTCTGGTCAAGACTTCGCTTTCGTCTATATAATCGACCGCTAACGACTGGAGAATCTGCGCCTCCACAAAGTGACCAATTCTAACTTTAGCCATGATAGGTATGGAGACCACAGCCTTTATTCCCATAATCATTTCGGGATCCGACATTCGAGCAACCCCGCCCTCTTTGCGAATATCAGCGGGGACTCTCTCTAAAGCCATAACTGCGGCTGCTCCGGCATCTTCGGCTATTTTAGCCTGCTCGGGAGTTGTAACATCCATTATAACCCCACCTCGAAGCAAATCTGCTAGACCATTATCCCCAAAACGAATCTCTTTATTAGCCATCTATAAAACCTCCACTGAAAATGAATTTCAATCCCATTTTACGCCTATTACAGTTGAATTTCAAGCTTATTAACCTAACCTTTCTAATAAAAGTCATCTTTGTATGATTATGTAAAAAAGAAACCAAGCCAAAATGTAGAAAATTTGATGCATAAAACACAAAGGAACGAAACAATGAAGCCTAAATATTATCTACCATTTATTCCAATTATTGCAATTATGTTTTTTCTTATTAGTGTAGCCAACGCTGAATATTTTAGTGGCTTACTTAGCTTTTCTAACAATCAAAGAAGCGAATTTCCCTATGTTATTGCCCATAGAGGTGCTTCTTCACTAGCGCCTGAAAATACACTCGCTGCAATAAATAAAGCAATCGAGCTAAATGCTGATCTTATTGAAATAGATGTGCATCTCACGAGAGATGGGCACCCGGTTGTAATTCATGACAAAACCGTTGGACGAACGACTTCGGGCTCCGGAAAAGTCAGTAGACTTAGCTTAACACAATTAAAGCAATTAGACGCCGGTTCGTGGTTTGGTGAGCATTTTAAAGGTGAAAAGATTCCTACTTTAGAGGAGGTTTTGTTAATCTGCCAAAACAGAATCCCCCTCCTTGTGGAGCTCAAAAGTACAGATGCTACCATACCTACGATTGACTTAATCAAATAAACCACAATTAATAATCCCGTTATTAAAGTAAAAAAAGACACCTTGATGGTGTCAAAAAGATGGCTCCCCGGGTTGGACTCGAACCAACAACCCTTCGGTTAACAGCCGAATGCTCTGCCATTGAGCTACCGAGGAGCGAAACCCCTAGTATAACACCGTACTCCATCAGCATTACACCAGAGAAAAATTAGTTTTGGCAACGAGTTACTCTCCCACTACGAGATGTAGCAGTACCATCACCGCTGAAGGGCTTAACTACTGTGTTCGGGATGGGAACAGGTGGAACCCCTTCGCTCTTGTCACCAAAAAATGTGTAGATACTATCC